>SABI01000003.1 GCA_009929055.1 Spirochaetia bacterium
TATCAAAATCGCCAGCATCAACATAGATTTTTACATCATTGAGGATAACAGAGAACGTAGTTGGTGGATCTGTATGAGTTCTCACCTCGGTTGGAATCAATTTATTATTTGCTGAAATTAATACAGATGAAAGATAGTTCACAAGGTCTGAAAGTTTAGCCTCTTTTCCTGTGTCTTGTAATAAAGGAGCCATGGTTTCGTACCCACTACGTATTAACCCATATTGTCCAGAAATGTATTTTACTTCTTCTGGTGTTACTGTCCCACTATTATCTGTATCAATAACATTGAAGTACATATTAAATAAAGGTATCACAATATCAATTATTTCTTGTTCTGTTGGACCTTCACCACCTTCTCTACTACTCATACGTCTCATTGCACTACGATTGAGCATATCTTCTAATAAATCAGTAAGAGCTGAGGTAACATCGATATCACCAACACCACTTACCTTTTTCACAAATTCAATAGCAACTCGAGCTTCTTCAACAAGTTCTTCTTTTTGTTGATCTGTTGGCTCTGGTGGTAGAGCATCTTTTTTCTTTTTAAGATCCGCTAACAATATTGCTGCTGCAAGGTCTCCTTTTGTTTTAATTTCTAAGGCTCCATCTTCGAGACCAAGCTCGTCCTCTAAATCATTCATTTTACCTTGCAACCCAGATGGGATTTTATCTTCTTCAACATCGCCACCAAGAAGTGCTTTAGCAGCTTCTGTCTCCCCATCTGATTCTAGAATCTTCTTTACAGATTCTCTGACAGCTTCAACTTCTTCAGGAGAAGCTTCTACATCTTCATTAGAAGTTCCCCCTAAAGTATCACCTAGGGCATTAATATTCTTTGTGGGAACTGACACAATTTCTCCATCAATTAAGACGTTTGTTGAAGTACCTCCCATAAAGTTGCTTATTTGTTGAAATATATCGCCTTCACATGAAACAAAAGCAAATATGATTATTAGCGACATAACTAGTAACATACCTTTCTTTTTCATAGATTCTCCTCCTTAATATGTATCCTTTACATATCTCGTATCTCTATATTAACACATAGTCTATCAATCGACTACATTTTTTCAACTTATGTCATATTATATGACACAAAATTAAACTCTCTATTTGTAATAACAATTAGAAGTACTAAAACGATACAATATTTTTTATATAAGATGTTTGCTTGACTCTTATCGTTTGATATAGTATTTAAACTAGTAATGATTATCAATTAATATTATGAAAAAAGAACAAAGAGAAAAGAAAACAATAAAATATCTCATTCTTTCAAGCATTGCTTTTACTTCCCTCTTTCTTGGACTTATAGGTATTTTCCTTCCAGTATTGCCAACTACTCCGTTTGTGATCCTCGCTGCAGGATTGTTTTCAGTAAGTGACCCCTCTCGCGCAAAGAAATTAGAGCAAAGTAAAATATTTGGCTCTTACTTACGCCATTGGAGGACTCGACAAGGAATCCCTCTAAAAACGAAGATGAGGGCAATTATCTTTTTATGGATTGGGCTCCTTATTTCAATGTGGCTAGTAAAACAAACATTAGTGAGTATAATATTAGCTACAATTGGTTTGATTGTTACTGTTCACTTAATTCTTATTAAAACAGACAAGGAGGCGCAGAGTGAGGTTCTCAAAGCAACGTCAACTCATCCTTGATACACTTAAAATTTTCCCAGTTCACCCTACTGCAGAGCAACTCTATGAGAAGGTGAGAATAGAGATGCCCTCTATCTCACTTGGAACAGTATATAGAAACTTAGCACTATTAGTTGAACAGAAAGAAATTCGTCGTTTTGATTCTCCAGGAGAAACAAGTGTTCGTTACGATGGGAGAAATGATGATCACTCTCACTTAGTGTGTACTTCATGTAACAAAGTATTTGATGTAGATAGTGAAACATTCAAAGAACTAGATGACACCCTTACCCACCTTACCGGCTTTATAGTAAAACAGCACGATATTGTGTTAAAGGGTGTATGCAAAGAGTGTAGTGAGAAGACTAATCTTTGAAGAATAAGTTCTTAATTACCTCAATATTCAACTTTTCATGCTCTTTATGACCATACATCTGTTCAACTCGTTCACTATAGTATTCAATCACTTTATAACGAACTAACTTCATTGTTGAGTTTACTAACTTGTCTGCCTCACTAAATGGTTTTTCAATAATAGCAAAGGTAGAAGGCATCCATTGACCTGGAATACTTAATTTACTCCCCTCTTCATATTCTTTAAGAAGTTCAAGTATTTTCTTGTATGCTTCTTGGGGAGTTTTAATATTCTCTTCTTTTAAAAGTGTGGAAACTTTATCTTCTTGTAAGGTAACAAGGGCTGCTGTATAAGGAGAGTGATCGTTATACACAAGGAGTTGATTGACAATATCACAGGTGTTAATAATTGCTTCTTCAACTTCTTCAGGAGAATATTTCTCCCCATCTTTAGCAATAAGAAGGGCTTTAGCTCTTCCTGTAACTACTAAAAATCCATCTTGATCATAATAACCTAGGTCTCCAGTAAATAGCCACGTTTCTCCATCAACGACTTTCAAAACTTCATCTGAGGCATCTTTGTTCTTAAAATACCCCTTCATGACGTTTTCACCCTTTATGACGATTTCACCTCTTTCGCCTGTTTTAGCTTCTTCTGTTTCACTTTTCATAATCTTACAGGTAACAGTAGGGGCTACTCGACCACTAGTGCCAAACTTGTAGCTTGATGGACTATTACTACTAATAATAGGGGCAGCCTCAGTTAATCCATACCCTTGGTATACAGGGACTCCGATAGCGGCAAAGAAGTGTTGTTGTCTCGCTTCTAACAGAGCTCCCCCTCCTACACAGTATTGAATGTTGCTACCAAAGACTTTTCTTAATTTAGGAAAAATCAGAAGGGAAGCTAATGTGTAAGGAAAGAATGTTTTCACCTTTACCCACGTACTTGTTGGATGAAAGCCATCCCCATTACGGGCAATTCCAGCTTCTAATCCTTTAGTGAAGATTCCATTAAGAAATTTTCCTTTTGCTAATATTCCTTGACTCATCTTCTTCATGAAATTTCCACTAATGGAAGGAACTGTCATTAAGAAAGTAGGATTCACTTCTACTAAATTCTTGGGAAAATTTCTAATAATTGCTGAGTTAGATCCTCTCGCATCAACAAAGTGGAGGGTAATCCCTCGAAGCATCGAGGTATAAATTCCAACAGTATGGGCAAAGGAGTGGTCAACTGGGAGCACTATAAGTGTTTCAAACACATTTTCAGGAATATTAAAAAGCTCAACAGCGTCATGGGAGTTAGCCCAATAGTTTAAGTGAGTGAGCATTATCCCTTTAGGATTCCCTGTTGTTCCAGAAGTATAACAGATATTAATCGTATCATTTTCTTCTATAGTAGCTTCAATAGAAGAGACGATATCTTTCTTTTTCTCTATGGCTTTCTTTCCTGTTTCAATTAAAAGAGACCAAGCAATATACTCCACTCCCTCTTTCCACTTATATTTTTTTGCATATGAGACGAGTTTTTCATCAATTTCATCTAAGTAATAGAGGACTGGCTTATCTCCTTCCATGAGAAGAAAAGCTTTTACAATATTATCGAGGGTATTACTACTAGCTATGATTCCAACAGCTTCACTATGGGTGAGTCTAAATGCAATTTCTTCTGGGGTGAGTTTGATAGAGAGGGGAACTGAAATCGACTTATGTTTAATCACTCCCATTTCTGCAATAATCCACTCTGGTCTCCCTTCTGCAAGAAGGCCAAATGTACTTTGACTTTTTATCGCCTTACTTGCTAAAGCTGCACACACATAATCACTTTGTTCGTCTACTGCCGTATACGAATACTCAATCCACTGCCCGTCACCTTTTTTGGTTGCATATGCTCTGTTAGGGAATTTTTGGGATGCTTGGTGAAGCATGCTCACTATTGTTCGCATAGATACTCTCCTCATATTACTCGCTTAATATTGGTTTATCATAACACAAAAAACCCCTCTGTCAAAATTAAAAAGATAGTCAAGTGAGGTTTTGGATAAGAAAAGGTCAATTATACTACATTGCCCCGATTGGGGGATTTTTTGCGTCAATAGTGACAGAAAAATCGAATAAATTACCATCATATACTGCATAATTTATTGCAATTGGTTCATCTTGCTCTCCCATCGCAATACTTTTCATCCAAAGATGAGCAGTATTAAGTCTTGTAGCAAGCAACGCACAGGTCTCATTGTCTGGAATTACTGCAGAAAATGAGCGATGAATTGTCTTGATGGAACAATTAGTTGATTTTTCATATGTATCAAGGAAAGAACTGTTTCTTAAAAATGATCGGTTTATCTGTTTTGAGAGAGAAGTTGGTAAAAAGATATTCATCACAGCATAAGGGACATTTCCAACATATCGTACTAAATGTAAACGAGTAATGGTCTCTCCACTATCGAGCGGAACCTTAAACTGAGGGAGCATAGTTTGTACAAGCTCACTCTCCTTACTATATTCTGTATCACTAAGTATTTGATTTAATATCTCATTATTAGTTTCAACACCATCTTGGCTAATGAGACCATTATAATACTCATTATATTGTTTTACTTGGCAAACAAACGTCCCTTTACCCCTAGACCTACGTATTAATCCTGATTGAACGAGTTCATCAAGTGCTCGTCTTATTGTTATTCTACTTACTTTATACTGGCTACATAATTCAAGTTCTGCTGGAATCATGATATTTTCAGGCCAAATACCTGATAATATTTTATTTTGTAATTCCATCAGAACTGCTTGGTATTTAAGTTGCATCAGGATTATCCCCTATTAGTAGGCTAAATTGATATAAAAAATAGATAAAAACATCTCATTATTTCAAAAATAGAATAATACACATAGCTATTTTCTAAAACCAAAAGAAAAAAGAAAGGCGTAAAGCAATAAAACATAGGATAAAAAAAACTATGATATAACATATTCTATCATATCATAGCAAAATAAGTACATAGTTTTTTTAAACTCATTTCAAATTAGTGTAATATATTACCCCTTTATGTTTCTGTAGAGCTGATACAGGTGTCTCTTAATATGTCCAAACAGAAGATCACTATACTGATCTTCATATACACTCCATAAATCATATAAACGATCTTTGAACATAAACGATCCATCTTCATTTTTCTTATTAAGGATAGGACCATAGGTAATATGAATTAATTGTCTACTATCGTTGTGTTCAAATAATTTTACTAATTCCTGGTCACTAAGAGTTGAAATATCTGGTATTCGAGTAATATCTGTTGAAACATGGTAATACTGAGTTACTTCATCAAAAGCTGAGAGGGCAAATGTGTGAAGCTCTCTATAAAAAGAAGGGTCTCTTAAAGCAACTAAACGCATTGCTTCAAGGTAGTTTGTCCCTGCAGTTTTCACATGGAACTTCCCTTTTGTAATTCTTCCAAATATTTCAAATACTTTAAATTTATCACTACCAGAGTGGAGAGATAATTTATATCCAAAGTGTGTTGCAATAGCTTGGTGGATAATGAGCTCTTTTTCAAACTGAGCAACATCTCCAATATAATCGACCCCTTTTTGGAATTCACCACAGAAACGAGGTGCTAAAGTAGCAAATTCAACTCCTCTCTTGGTTAATTCATTAGCAATAAAGAAGTGCTCATCGGGAGTTGTAGCAGTACTTGTTTCATCAATACTGATTTCTAAATCAGCATCATAAGTGCCATCTTTAAAATATGTTTCATAAATAGAAGTAGCAAAATCAAGTACATCTTTATAGGTCATCACCATTCTCTTAAAAGAAATTTCATCAAAATGGACAGAGACTCCATTAGCAACTTCAAAACTCTTATTCATATACTCTTTTTCAAGAGCTGCATCACACACATATGAGGATTGTAATTTTTCCTCACTCATTGATTCAAATTCATTGTGCATATGTTCGCTACAATCGAGTGTTATCATGGTGAAACCAAGCTCTAGTGCCATCTTTACTTCTTCATATTTCTTTAAGTGATCCCCATCAGCTCCATATCCTTTTTTAAACCCTTCTTGAAAAACAGCAAAAGTTGCAGCATCAAGAACATCTCTATAAGTTCTATTGGTTAAAAAAAGTTCTCTAATTGATTGTTGAGCAAGTATAGGAAAGGCATCAAATTCTTTAAACACTCTAATATGACCAGGACTAGCTATTCCGAGACGATCTCCAACTCCTATTGTCCTCTCTTTTTTAAGGACTCTTCTAGGGGCTGTAAATGGAAATACTTTTTTAAGAACATCAGCATTAGCTGCATTCAATTCACCAATAACCACCTGTTTCCCATCAATGGCAGTTTGTTCTCCCTCTAGGCCAACAGATGGACCAACACTTACTAAGACTTTTTTCTTCTTGTCTTTAGCAATAAAGAGAGTTGTCCCTTTCGATGTATGAATCGAGAGGGGATATACCCCATACAAGAGAGGGTCAACTTTTGCATGTAACAATGGAATGAAATCTTTAAAACTTTTCATGCTACTTTCCTTTTACGTATTTTTTTTATAAAAAAGAGTTTCAAGTGGTAGAATAGGACAATTTTGTATATTTCTCACACAAGCCCCTTTTTATCAGACAATGTTTATGCTTATATAGTACATATGACTCTCAAACAATTCAATCGAATAATTGAGTTACGTACTAAAATTATTAGTATGGGGACTTTTCTTAGTGGAACTATCTACTCTTTAGTACTTTTGAATGAATTTTCATATACTCGTTTCTTTTTAATGATGACAGCAGTTCTTTGTGTTGATATGGGTACTACTGGATTTAACTCCTATTTTGATTTTAAAAATGGTACCGATAAGGCCTCTTTAAATTATGAAAAAGATAAAGTCCTTGTTCACGAAGGAGTATCTCCCCTCCTTGCTTTATTAATTTCATTATCCCTTTTCATGATGGCAGGAGTACTTGGATTAATATTAGGATACTTAACTCATTTTTATCTTATTATCGTAGGTGCTCTATGTATGGCAGTTGGGTTTATCTATACAGGAGGGCCCTACCCAATTAGTAGAACTCCATTTGGAGAACTCTTTGCTGGGGGCTTTCTGGGGCCAGTTCTCTTTCTTATTAGTTTCTATGTACAATCTCTTACACTCACCTGGATGAGTGTCATTGTCTCATTTCCTCTTCTGTTACTTGTTGGGATGATACTCACCATCAACAACACATGTGATAAAGAGAGTGATCTAGAAGCTGGACGAAAAACTCTTTCTATAGTGTTATCAGAAAAAGCTAATAACAAACTTATTTTTATTGAATTCTATGGGGCATATATATATGCAATAGTGTTGGGCTTTAGTCCAATACTACCTATCTATGTCTCTTTTACCCTCTCTGTTGCCCTTCTTTTTGGTCATAGAGAGTTTAGAAAGATGAAAGAAGAGGGATTCTCTCTTCATACTAAGGGGACTTCTATTGGGCATGTTTCAAAGCTTTTCTTATTCTATGTAATAGCCTTTTGTGTAGGAATTATCCTTTCTCTTCTTTTTTAGAACTTTTACATGAACAGATATACCAAGATGAATTTCCCCCCACATTCACTTTAGTGATTGTGGGAAAGAATGAATTAAGTTCTTCATCAACAACCTCGATGAATGAAAAATAATCCCCTTTTTCTAATGTTTCAAGGATATCTGTGATGAGGGTTCTTCTCTTATTATAATCATGAATTACTACATAAGAAGTAGCTACTCGACTTAGCTCTTTATACAAAGCGAGTCTCATCTCTTTTTTCATCCCATGAGCAACAAAAGAGGCAAATACGATATCAAATTGTTTGTTATCATAAGGGATTTTTCCTGTAGCATCTCCAACTTCATAAGTAATGTTGTGCTTCTTCGTTTTCTTCTTAGCTACTTCAATCATCTTAACTGAAGAATCTATCCCTGTTACTTCACAGCCTATTTTGGCTAAGGTTGCACATAGGGCGCCAGTACCACAACCCACATCTAGAATTTTTGATTCTTTAGTGAGTTCGATATAGTGGGAAAATAAAGAGATCATCTTTGTAAAGTTTTTTACTTGAGAAGTGTAAAACCATCCATATACCCAAGCTATACTATCAAACACATTCATACACTTCTCCTCTTACCTCACAGTATACAGATGAATTATATAAGTAAAGCAAATTGCTTATTTTTACAATTATTAATACTATGAGACCAGTCTATTAAGGAGCCCCTCATGGCAATCAACCTTGCAGAAATTATTATATTGTGTCTTGTAGCCGATTACGTGTGTAAAAAGTTTAACATCCCAGGTCTTGTTGGTATGCTGATCATTGGAATACTCCTTGGTCCTTCCTTTATGAATCTATTACACAACGAAACAATGGTAGTAGCATCTGACCTTCGTCTTATTGCCTTAATAATCATTCTCCTAAGAGCTGGGTTAGAATTAAAGAAAGAAACATTACATAAAGTAGGATATAGAGCCCTTCTTCTCTCTTTCTTTCCAGCCTTTATTGAAGCCTTTGTCATCACTCTTTTAGGGCCATCTCTATTGGGGCTAACTCGACTTGAATCAGCTATCTTAGGATCTATCCTTGCAGCCGTTTCTCCTGCTGTAGTAGTCCCTATGATGGTAAAATTCCAAAAAGAGAAAAGGGGAACAGAGAAAGGAATTCCTACTCTCTTACTCGCAGCTTCAAGTATTGATGATGTTGTCGTTATTGTGGGCTATAGCATCCTCTTAGGAATCTATACTGGAGGGAAGGTCAATGTAGCCTATGCAATAGTGAGTGTCCCACTCTCTATTATTATAGGAGCTCTCTTTGGTCTGTTAGTTGGATTTATCCTCTATCACTTTTTTGATCGTTACAATCCAAGGGCAACAAAAAAAGCCCTCTCTGTAATAGGAATTTCTATTATAAGTGTCCAACTCGGCTCTTTTGTTGAATCCTTCCATATCCCTTATGCAGCCCTTATAGCTGTTATGGCTCTTGGGTTCATCTTAGTGGAAAAGAGAGAAAAAAGTGCTCATGAGATTTCAAGAAAATTAGAAAAAATTTGGGTGTTTGCTGAAATAATACTCTTTTCATTAGTTGGAGCAAGTGTTGATGTGAGAGTTGCTCTTCAAGCTGGATTAATGGGAGGCTTCTTAATTATTCTAGGTCTTATTGGTCGCTCTATTGGAACTTGGAGCTGTTTAATCAAATCAAAATTCACCTATAAAGAGAGACTCTTTATTGTAATTTCATACCTCCCTAAAGCTACTGTTCAAGCAGCTATAGGAGCTGGCCCCCTCATTGCTATGAAGAGTAATAATATGGATAGTGGTCCTGGTGAAATCATCCTTGCAGTAGCAGTCCTTTCTATTATTATCACAGCAGCTCCAGGAGCATACTTTATTAACAAAGCTGCTTCTTTATTGGAAGTAGAGAAATAAAACAGGCAATTTTCCCCTACTTTTTTTAGTGTTGAGAATTTATAATTTATTTTGTACTATTATAATCAAATGAAATATAAGAAAAAAATATATTGTCTCTTGTTGCTTCTCATCTCTTTAACCCCCTCTCTCTTTGCAGAGTCAATTATGTATGAGCCTTCTGGGGTAGATCTTAGCAATTATTATGTTGATGAAGCAGATTCTAATAATCCTAACTCTTTTAATAACTCAACTCTTTATACTAATCATTATGGATATATGGGAAGGCTTTGGTATAAAGGAGAAGAAACTACTCTTACATGGAATGATTTGTCAGATAGGTCGGGTGGCAATCCAAACAATCGCTTCTATTTCACCAATTCCGATGATAATTCGAGATGGAGGGAAGTGTTCTTTGTTACAAGGGTAAGAGGAAAAAAACGGGGCAGTAGTACAATTGAAAATATTAACAGTACCAATACTGTCATAGCCAATTCTGGCAATACGATGACCATCCCAGGAGCAGGTAATGATATTTTAACAGAAAATGGCCCTGGATTTAATTATAACGGAAATAGTGGAACCTATAATGGGAGTAATCAATATAGTTATAAGTATAAATATGAATATGTGATTATAGAAATTACTATTATAAGAACTTCCAATACCTACAGATTCTCAACAGGTTGGCGTGATAATTATCAATCATTCGTGAGTGTTACAGGAGGTGGGGTAGATATCAACCTCACTTTTATAGGAATAACTTCAAGGTGGTGGTGGGTGTTTGGTGGTACTCTTCCTGATCAGTATATGTTTTCTGTTGAACGAACTGTAGGAGAAGTAATCCCATTAGAGACTCTTTTAATAAAGAATGATAAAAATAATGCCCTTGATGTAGGGATTCTTAGATATCATTCTTACTTTAATGATAATGGAACTGTCTCTTTTTCTTCTTTAAGTACAAGTGTTAATACTAATTTCTTCTTTAGTAGAACAGTAGGATCTACGACCTACACATTCCCCTATAAAGTAGCATTTGAATCGACCAAACCATCTAGTACGATTAAAGATATTAATCTTACTAATAGTTTTTCCTCTACCTCAGATTCAATTCAATACCCAAACGGGGGTGGTTCAGGAACAATACAAGTTCTTGAAGGAATAATAAAAGTCTTCGTAACTAATCCAAATGTAATTGATGGAAAACCCCCGGGGGAATATTCTTCTACTATTTATTGTTTGCTTAGTGTGAATTAATAGGTATCTATTACCGATTAAAGTGATGGACATGAACCCAACCAACAACGCTTCCAAGAATTGTGAGCTGTGGGTCATCTAACTTGGTCGTGATAGTTGTGTAGCGAGGATTTTCACTCATAATAGAGACTTCATTTTTTAACATCATAAATTCTAATCTTCTCACAAAAATACCACTTCCTATTGCTATAGCATAAAGTCCATTAGAGGAACGATGTTCTTTTGCAAAGATGACAATATCGTGTTCAAAGAGTTGAACACCTATCATTTCATCCCCTTTTACATGTACTCCTATTAAATCAGTTGGGTTAAAACCTTTTGCCATATCTTTAAGGATTCTAATAGAACCAATAAAGTTCTTTGAAGAAAGAATCTCACTCTCGTCTTTATATTTAACATGAGTTGAGGTAAGGGGAATTAGGTAACTAGGGACTTCTTTTTCTAGGAAAAGGGAAAAGTCATGTTCACCAACTTCATCTGTATATGAAGAAAAGCTCTCATTGCTAAATAAAGCAGCCATTGAAACGCCTAACACTTCAGAGATTTTAAGGGCAATATCTGCTTTGGGAATAGTATTTCTCGTAATCATCATCGATAAATTGCTTGGTGAAATACCTACTTTCTTAGCAAGCCATTTCTGGTTCAAATCTCCAGTGAGAAATGATTTTACGTTACTCCAAAATGATAATTTATACATTTCACGAAGATATTACACTAATAAACATAAATATCACAGACGTGTATTATTTTTTCTTTTATCAACAAATTTGTACTTGACTTCACAATTTGTGTATTATAGCATTCTTAGAAATCACGTTGTTACTTTTCTTAATAGAAAATAAGAAGATAATTTTAATGTAAAATAAACATATGAGGGTACTTATGAAACCGGTTAGACTGTGGGCAACAACAACCCCCGAAGTATACAAAGAACTCCTTACCTACTTAGCAACTACTGTAAATATTCGTAGTGGCGCCAAGGTTAAACTTGGAGACTTCATTGAAATGGCCGTTATTGAAAAGTTAGAGAGAGAGAACAAACGACTGCAAAAAGAACAAGCGAAGAAAGGAACTGTAGTAGAGTAGGAAGTTCATCTTACTCACACCCCTTTCTACAAAGAGAGATAGGTAGAGCAGTATTCACTCTCTTCTGTGGATTAATTGCACACTCTATCATGGTGATAATACAGGGCATACTGATAGAGCACATAACCTGTGTTCCACTCTTTTTCATATCAATAACTCCAACTTTTTTTAATTGAGCCAAATGCTTTGAAGTAACTGATTTATTTAATCCCAAGTCTGATGCTATTTCACATACGCACTTGGGATTTTCCTCAAGGAGAGAAATTATTTGTAATCGAGAAGGATGCCCTACAACACGAAATAGAGAGGCAATAGAAGTTAAGTTCTGGTATGTGATTTCATTCATACTCATACTCTTAAACAAAACGGATGCTCTGTCAAGAAGTGAATACAAACATTTTGGGTCAATACATTTTCTCGTGGGATTCTCCATATTGAAAAGTAGTAAAATAAAGCTCAATGCAGAATTCTGTGGGATTTGTACTATAGGTATACTCTTCAAAAAGAAGTATTAAGTATTAAGAATCTAGTAAGAATTGCTTTTTGCGACCTTAATGATGTTGTTAGTGCTCTTATTTATTTCTGGAAGGGAATGGACCCTTTTTTCAATCTTATGGCTTGCATATGTATGCTTAAATTACCAAATATCTCTACTCTCTCTTTAGAATTATTTTGGATTAATCGTCGTCATTAAACACTCATCTTGTCATCAGGTGATGAAACTTTTATAGGATTAAACAGGGTGTAATTTTTTATATATATTTTCAAAAAAAGTATTTACAATTTAGCGTCTGAAGGGAATCGAACCCTCGTCACGAGCTTGGGAAGCTCGGGTAATAACCATTATACGACAGACGCAAAGACAAGTGTGATATTATCTAATTGCTCTTAATCTTTCAAGTCCTTTTTTTATAAGCTCCTTCCTCTTTTTACATCTAGACTCTTATTATTTCTATGGTATAGTTATCCTCATAATTAATTGTACATCATTTTTATTGTAGGATTAATAAAAACCTTCTATTGCTGATTTATAAGCTATAGAAGAAAATATAAGATGAGTTAAACATATTTAGGAGGAAAAAAATATGAAAAAAATTGTAGCAGTATTACTGATTGCTCTTGTTGGATTCTCTGTTGCCTTTGCTCAAGGTTCAAGTGAAGCTCCACAAGCACAACCAGCACAAGAAGTAGCAGTTACAGGTGGGTCTGTAGGTGCATATACCACATTAGAAGAACCTCTTGCAGCAGCTTTGTTTGCAATGTTCGAACAAGAAACTGGTATCAAAGTTAACTTTGTTCGTTTAAGTGGTGGAGAAGCTGTTGCTCGCCTTGAAGCAGAATCAACAAATCCACAGGTTTCAATTTGGGTTGGAGGAGTCGGACTAGACCACATCACAGCCAAATCAAAAGGATTAACAACCCCTTACGTTTCTCGTTTTGCATCAAACACACCAAGCCAATATCGCGATAAAGAAAACTTCTGGATTGGTTTGTATGTAGGACCACTCACATTTGTTACAAACCTTGACAGAGCAAAAGAACTTGGCCTCGCTGTTCCAAAAAGTTGGGCAGATTTAACAAAACCTGAATACAAAGGGTATATTAGAATGGCTAACCCTAACTCATCAGGGACAGCTTATAACGTTCTCACTACCATGCGTTATGTCCTTGGAAGTGAAGATGCAATGCTCGACTATATGAAAAAGCTCGACAAAAACATCGACCAATACACCAAAAGTGGTTCAGCTCCTGGTAAAAGTGTAGGTATCGGAGAAATTCCAGTAGCTATTGGATATGCTCACGACCAAGTAAAGATCAAAGATGCTGGTGCCAGCATTCAAATTACCGCTCCTACAGAAGGAACTGGATTCGAACTCGCTTCAATGTCTATGGTAAAAGGTGGAAAAGAAGCCGTTAATGCAAAGAAATTGTATGACTGGATCCTCTCTTCTCCTAACGCACAAAAAGAATTTACTAAATGGTATGTTGTATTAGTAGCAAAAGGTGCTGAAAAACACCCACAAGCTCTAAGTATCGACGAAATCAAAACCGTTGACCAAGACTTTACTTGGGATGGTGATAAAGTTAACAAAACTAGATTGCTTGATGCATGGACAAATGCAATAGGTCAATATCGATAAGAACCAATAAAAAGAGACAATATGTTTAGAAAAAAACAATTGATTCATTTTATCCTTGCTGCGGTGATTTTTATCACCGCAGATATTTGGATATACCACACTCTCACTACATCTTTTGATACCTATGTAGAAAAAAGAGATTTCAATGAAATATCCTTATTTGTACAAACAGCACCAAAAGAAATAGAAGAGATACCTAGTTGGCTTGAAGAAGTCTCCTCAATCATACCCGGATCGAAAGCCCTCTACCTTGCATTTGACAACAATAGTGGATTTTTCGTCCCCTATGCGAGTTCTGATGCTAATGTAGAAAAATTTTATAATGAACAAAAGACTAATAGCGATTTTATTACAGCCCTCGATAGCGCCTATTACTTAGAAACAGTAAAACTCCCACAAACCTATTCAATTCAATTAGAAAATGAAATGGTAAAAACCCGTATCTTCGCTTCTCCTATTATTGCAGAAAATGGATATGAAGCTACTGGTGCTCTCTTTATTGTAGTTCCAGTTAGTAGTGCTTCCTCATATTCTCGCCTCATAGGAACTTTTGCACTACTTGCGGCTATAGGATTCTTACTCATTGCATGGGTGGTAAGTTTCTCTCGTGATCCTATTACAGGATTCATGGTGTTAGGACTTTTTCTTATGGTGGGAGTATTTGTAGCCTACCCTCTTATTGAAGCGCTACGACTTTCATTTATGAAAAATGGCAGTTTCTCACTTGATACGTGGGCTCTGGCCCTCTCCCCCTCTTATATCGTAGCCCTATGGGGTTCATTAAGGTTAGGAGTTTCGACGGCAACGGTTTCAACCTTAATAGGATTTATGATTGCATTCTTAGTTGAAAGAACGAGTTTTAAAAACAAAAGAGTTGTTTCAACCCTTGCAACTATGCCAGTTATCTCTCCCCCATTCTCACTCTCCCTCTCTATTATTCTATTATTTGGAAATAATGGATTAATTAGCAAACAACTGTTACACCTTCAGCACACTTCAATCTATGGGTTAGGTGGACTTACTGTTGTCCAAACAATCAGTATGTTCCCCATAGCTTTCCTCACTATTAGTGGAGTCCTTAGACAAATTGACTCAACTGTGGAGGATGCTTCCTTAGACTTAAATGCAACTAGATGGCAAACATTTAAATCAATAACACTACCACTGACTATTCCAGGAATACTTTCAGCATGGATGCTTGTCTTTACTAACTCCCTAGCTGACTTTGCAAACCCATTATTGCTAAGTGGTAACCTACGGGTTCTTTCTACTGAAGCCTATATGATGGTTACAGGGAGAATGAACGACCTTGGTGGTGGTGCAGTCCTCTCTTTCTTATTACTCCTTCCTACAGTAAGTGCCTTTATGGTACAGCGGTTCTGGGTAAGTCGAAAGAGCTTTGTTACCGTTACAGGCAAACCTTCTACGACCCTTACTGAGCTCACTACTGCCCCTGTTAGAAAGACCTTAACAGTTCTTACATGGGCAATTCTTGGTTTTATTTTAATGCTCTATTTAACAATTATTGCAGGAGCCTTTGTGAAGAACTGGGGAATTGACTACACCTTTACCCTCTCTAACTGGAAAGCTATTCCAGATAGTTGGGATTCAATCGTCTCTACCCTTACCTTAGCCTTAATATCTGCTCCTTTAGCAGGAATTATTGCAATGGCTGCAGCAATGCTCATAGTAAGAAAAAAATTCCCAGGCAAAAGATTCTTGGAAGTATTAATGATGACTCCGTATGCAATTCCTGGAACCTTAATAGGTATTGCGTATGTTATTGCATTTAACAAGCAACCCCTTATCTTAGTAGGAACAGGGGCAATTATCGTGATTAACTATGTAATAAGAGAACTTCCTGTTGGCCTTGAAAATGGAATAACAGCCCTTCATCAAATAGACCCTTCAATAGAAGAGGCCGCTCAAGACTTAGGGGCAGATGTCCCAACAGTATTTAGAACAATTGTCTTACCATTAGTAAGACCAGCTTTCTTAAGTAGTATGACCTATACCTTTGTAAGATCAATGACAGCAGTAAGTGCAATTATCTTCCTCATCTCTGCCAAGTGGTACCATCTTACTATTAAGATACTTTCATACTCAGAAAATTTACGATTTGGACTTGCCAGTGTCCTTTGTACGATGCTTATCGGTGTCGTCCTTGGAGTATTCGGCCTTATGAACCTCCTCGTAAAAGATGACAAACTTACCCAAAAGACGATTTCGAGTCGATAAAAGGATAGATCATGGAGAAAAAAAGCGTTTCAGTAACCCTCGAGCATGTCACAAAAAGATTTAAAGATGTAAAAGGGAAATCAGATGTTATAGCAGTAAAAGAGGCTGAATTTGTGGTGAAGGGTGGTGAATTAGTAACCCTACTTGGCCCATCTGGTTGTGGAAAAACAACAACTCTTCGAATGGTAGCAGGATTCGAACTCCCTACAGAGGGGAAAATCTTTATTGGCGATAGTGATGTAACATTCCTCCCTCCAAATAAAAGAGATACTGCAACAATGTTCCAAAGCTATGGTCTTTTCCCACACATGAGTGTGTATGACAATGTTGCATATGGATTAAAACTAAGAAAAGTTGAACCAGTTGAAATTAAAAAAAGGGTTCAAGAATCTCTTGATTTAGTAGGACTTTCTACCTATGGAGACAGAGCTCCAGGAAAACTCTCAGGTGGTCAACAACAACGTGTTGCCCTTGCACGGTCTCTTATTGTCACACCATCAGTATTACTCCTTGATGAGCCTCTATCAAACCTTGATGCCTTATTAAGAGAACAGATGAGAATTGAAATAAGAAAAATTCAAAAATCACTCTCTATTACAGCAATCTATGTTACTCACGATAGAGTAGAAGCTATGAGTTTATCAGACAGGGTCATAGTGATGAAAAATGGGGTAATTAGACAAATGGGGCCTCCTGATGAAATATATGAAGCCCCTAATTCTCGCTTCGTTGCAGGATTTGTTGGAAAAGCAGCATTCCTCCCTGTTACCGTAAAAGAGAAAAGAGGTGATATGTGGGTCTGTCTACTCAAAGAGAGAGAAGTTCTTGTAAACCAATCTGCAGTAGAAATGAAAAGTGGAGAGGAAGCAGTACTCATGGCTCGTCCTGAATCCTTAAGACTTGATGAGAAAGGAAAAGGCTATATTGATGGAGTTGTAAGGATGAACGTCTATTTAGGAAATAGCCTTGAGTCTTTCATTCAAACTCCTTTTGGAGAAGTCTTAGTACAAATTGATGACCCTCATTCTAAAAAAGTCTTTGCTGAAGGAGAACATGTTTCAATTTCATTTACTCCTGACAGAGTGCGACTGTTACATGTCGGAGAAGAATAACTTGTGATTTAGCTAAAGTAAGCAAATTATATATGAGAATATTTTTTTAAGTTAAGCCAATACTTCTTTACTCATTGTAAGGATACGTATTGGCTTTATACATAAAGTATAGGTGAAATAGTGCCCATTATCATATTAAACAACTTTTACCTCTCCTTAGGGGCATTCAACATTGACATATGAGTAAACCCCTATTACAATTTTAACTATAAAATAAACAGGGGGCTATTATGGCAACAGTCCAATTAAAAGACATTTGCAAGATTTATGACGGCAATGTTAAAGCGGTTGATACGGTTAATATCGAGATCAAAGATAGAGAATTTGTAGTTCTTGTAGGACCTTCAGGATGTGGTAAATCTACCACTTTAAGAATGGTTGCTGGACTCGAAGACATCTCAAGTGGGGAATTATACATCGATGGACGATTAGTAAACGATGTTCCACCAAAAGATAGAGATATTGCAATGGTATTCCAAAACTATGCTTTATATCCACACATGAGTGTATATGACAACATGGCATTTGGATTAAAGATTAGAAAATTCCCAAAAGAAGAAATTGATCAACGTGTAAGAGAAGCTGCAAAGATTCTTGACATTGAACAGCTTCTAGACAGAAAGCCAAAAGCACTTTCTGGTGGACAGCGACAGAGAGTTGCTGTAGGAAGGGCAATTGTAAGAAAACCAAAAGTCTTCTTATTTGACGAACCTCTTTCTAACCTTGATGCTAAACTTCGTGTTCAAATGCGTGCTGAAATTTCTTCACTTCATAATCGTCTCAAAGCGACAATGATTTATGTTACTCACGACCAAGTAGAAGCATTAACCATGGCGGATAAAATTGTTGTTATGAAACTTGGTATCATTCAACAAATAGGTGGACCATTAGAACTCTACAATGAACCAAACAACAAATTTGTTGCTGGCTTTATTGGGTCTCCTCCAATGAACTTCTTAGCAGTAGATGTTGTGAAAGAAGGAACAGATATTTTTGTCGATGAAGGAACATTTAGAATTAAACTTAATGCAAAGAACAAAAAACTTCTCACTTCCTATGTTGGTAAAAAAGTCACATTTGGTGTTAGACCTGAAGACCTTATCTTTAGTGATAATCCAATAGAAGATACTACTATGAATGGGATAGTAAGTGTGGTAGAACCTCTTGGTTCAGAAACTCATATCTATGTAATGGTAGGCAAACACCAAGTAATTGGTAAAATTGAACCACAAATTCGATTAACTGTAGAGCAAAAGATTTCTTTAATTCCGGATTTAGAAAAACTCTCATTCTTTGATTATGAAACAGAAATAGTTATTCGCTAATCTATTCTCTAAGACAAAAATTCCCCAGTTTTATGCTGGGGATTTTTTTTGTCTCTTACAATTCTCTTTAACGAAACAGTAAATCATACAGAGTATGAATAACGCTGTTTGTTTGTTCTTCTTTAATTCCAAATAGGGCTGTTATTGGAGAAGCACCAAGTTGAACGAATTCAACATCTAATCCTTTCTCAAGAAGAGAAGAAGCAACAAGAGAAATCTTCTTCTTTTCGTGGCCTAGACCAACTCCGGTAACAGCTGCAATAGCGAACCCCGAAGTAATTTCCATCTCTTCAAGAAGATGAGTTTGAGTAAGATTATTTATTAATTGAGTAATAGTCTCTTCTGCAACGTCCTCTCCTTGGGCATAATAGGTAAGATCATCTATTCCTCTTAGGATGAATTCAAGAGAGAATCCAGCTTCAATGAGCTTAGCCTCAATTTCGACCTTAACCTGAGGTTTTTTAAGGATAAATAGTTTGTGAATAGCTATCTTGAAATACCCCTTCTTTGCAGTAAGGCCTACAATGGGAACAACTAGGGGGTCACGGGAGGCAACAATACTTGTCCCCTTATCTTCTGGTTTATTAGTATTCTTTACTTGTATAGGGATTCCAGCCTCCCTTACAGGGGCAATTGCCTCTTCATGAAATACATTAAACCCAACACTTGCAAGCTCTCTTACTTCATTATAAGTAAGTTTGTCGATAACTTTAGCATCACTAATAATTCTTGGGTCTGCTTTTGAAATCCCTGACACATCAGTCCAGTTCTCATAAAGGCACTCTCCAAGAGACCTCGCAACAATAGCACCGCTGATGTCACTACCACCCCTAGAAAAAGTTTTTACTTTCCCATTCGTGTCTCTTCCGTAAAATCCTGGAAAAATATAATGTTCTTTTGGATTAATAGCTTTTTTTAGATCAACATAAGTTTGTTCATTTACCGTACCATCTTGTTCAATTAATACTACATCAGAGGCATCAATTAAATTCCATCCTAAATACTGACTAATAATTACCGCATTTAAATATTCACCACGAGAAGCTGCATAATCTTTTCCAGCTCCTTTACTAATGTTGTCATACACTTCATCAAGGGCAGAAGCGATATTTCCCTTTACACCGAGATCTTTTGCAATTGTGAGGTAGCGTTCTCTTATCACTTCAAATTCATCTTTACAGGAAACTCCAGTTGCTACTAATTTTTCACATCGATACAAAGCATCTGTAATTTTTGTATCTTCTTTATTTCTCTTTCCTGGAGCAGAAACTACTGCTACAACTCGAGAAGAATCACTCTTTAGTATCTGGGCAACCTTTTTAATGTGAGTTGCATCACAAAGAGAACTCCCTCCAAACTTACTAACAATCATATTCATATAACACCCCTTTATATCTATTTCCCCATTAAAAGACTTTTATATATAAAATTAGTGTAACATATTTGTCTTTAGACAAGGAAGCAGGTGCTTTAACACCTGCTCTACATTTTAAATAATTCGTACGTGACTACTTCTTATAAATTGGTCGTTCAGTATAAGTAGTATGCAATAAATGGTGAGCTTTTTCTGATAAAGGTGCCCCAAGATAATCAGCATAAAGTTGTTGAATTTCTGGGTTTTGATGTGAACATCTCACTGTGCTTCTTTCATCATCTGTATAAAGACCAGCAATTCTCTGTGCTCTCACATCATCAGTTGAAGCATAAGGTTGGCCACCACCACTTACACATCCACCTCTACAAGCCATAACTTCAATAAAGTGGTATGGAGGTTCTTTTCCAGCAGCTTTTGCCTCTCTGATTTCTTCTAATAGGGAACTTACATTCGCCATTCCATGAGCTATAGCAACTTTGAGTTTCGTCCCTTTCACATCTACAACTCCACTTCTTACCCCTTCTAACCCACGAACAGCTTCAACGTTAACATCTTTAAGGTCTTCACCTGTCATGAGGTTGTAAGCAGTTCTAATAGCTGCTTCCATAACACCACCAGTGTTACCAAAGATTGTTCCAGCACCTGCATAGGCTCCAATAGGAGAGTCAGCTTCTTCGTCTTGAAGTGACAAGAAGTCAATTCCACTTGCTTTGATTAATCTTGCAAATTCTCTTGTAGTAAGAACGAGGTCAACATCGTTAAATCCTGAAGCATGCATATGCTCATCACGCCCAATTTCATACTTCTTAGCGGTACAAGGCATGATTGCAACTGAGTAAATAGTAGCGGGATCAATTCCTGCTTTCTCAGCATAATAGGTCTTTGTAATAGCACCTTGCATCATCATTGGAGATTTTGCTGTTGAGAAGTGGGGAATCATATCAGTATAATATTTTTCCATATAGTCGGTCCATGCTGGACAACAACTTGTAATTTGAGGAATAGCACCAACACCTGTTGTAAGGCGTTTCACTAATTCAGATCCTTCTTCCATAATTGTTAAGTCAGCTGCAAAGTTGGTATCGAACACTTTAGCTACACCAAGGCGTCTAAGGGCAGCATAAATCTTTCCAGTAGTAATTGTTCCAGCTGGGAGATTAAATGCTTCACCAAGGGCTACACGAACTGCAGGGGCAATTTGGGTAACAACATGGTTCTTAGGATTACCTACAGCACGTACAAAGTCTCCAATTTCATCCTTCTCATAAATAGCTCCAACTGGGCAGTGTGCAGAACATTGGCCACACTTAATACATGGGCTATCATTGAGTGGTAAACAAGCTGCAGGAGACATCATTGTAAGATCCCCTCTGCCTATAAACTCAAGGGCAAATACACCTTGTTGATCTTGGCAAACTTGTACACAACGACCACATTTAATACATTTTGAAGGGTCTAGTACAATTGAAGTAGTAGAAGTATCTTTTGGAAGATCCATTATTCTTACTTCATAAGGTTGATGTCTTACACCGAATTCAGCAGCGAATCTTTGTAATTCACATGTACCATTACGGGCACAGGTTAAACATTCATTAGGGTGTGTACTTAAAATCATCTCGATGACTGTTTTTCTAATTTGATAAAGTTCAGCATCGTGAGTTATAATACTTAAATTCTCTTGTACAGGAGCTGCACATGCTCTAAGGAGCTTTGGAGAGTTTTCTTGTTTTACGACACACATCCCACATGCTGCCCAAGCTGGTAAGTCTGGGTGGTAACAAAGGGTTGGGATGTTAATATTTACTTTTTTGGCTGCAGCTAAAATATTGCTTCCTGCCTCAATCTCAACTGGCATGCCATTTATTTTCATATGAACGGTATTCACATTTATCCTCCTAGGCTATCGAAGCCCTAACGTACTTCGATTGCTCCGAATTTACAGGTATCATAACATGCACCACATTTGATACATGCAGCTTGGTCTATCACGTGCACAGCTCGTCTTTCTCCACTAATTGCAGAAGTAGGACATTTCCTTGCACATGCAGTACAGCCAATACATTTATCTGCTAAAATGTTGTAAGTAATTAAACTTTTACACTTTCCAGCTGGACATTTTTTATCATTAATATGGGCTAAGTACTCTTCTTCAAAGAAATTCAGGGTAGAAAGAATTGGGTTTGGTGCTGTTTGTCCAAGAGCACAAAGTGAAGCTCTTTTCATTGCAGAACCAATTTCTCTCATTTGCTCAATATCTTTTAATTCCCCATTTCCCTTGGTTATTTTCTCAAGGAGGTTCATCAGAGATCTTCCACCAATACGACAAGGGGCACATTTCCCACAAGATTCTTCAACACTAAAGGTAAGGTAGAATTTTGCTACATCAACGATACAATCGTCTTCATCCATAACAATCATACCACCTGAGCCCATCATCGAACCAAGTTTTGTTAATGAACCAAAGTCAATTGGGGTGTCGAGGAATTCTTTAGTAATAACTCCACCACTAGGACCACCAGTTTGAACTGCTTTAAATGCTCTGTCGTTTGCAATTCCACCACCGATATCATAGATAATTTCTCTTAGAGTGGTTCCCATTGGAACTTCTACTAATCCAGAGTTTCTTATTTTACCAGTGAGGGCAAATACTTTTGTTCCAGAACTATCTGGGGTACCAATTTGAGAGAACCAGTCTCCCCCTTTTAGAATGATTACAGGGATATTAGCCCATGTTTCAACGTTGTTGATAACAGTTGGCATCCCCCATAATCCTTTTACAGCTGGGAACGGAGGGCGAGGAACAGGCATTCCTCTTTTTCCTTCAATACTAGCTAAAAGGGCAGTCTCTTCACCACAAACGAAAGCTCCAGCACCAAGTCTAATTTCAATATCGAAATCAAAATCTGTACCAAGAATTCCTTTTCCAAGTAAGCCGTATTCTCTTGCTTGTGCCATTGCAATTTCAAGACGTTTAATTGCTAAAGGATATTCTGCTCTTATGTAGATATACCCTTGGTTTGCACCAACAGTGTGTCCTGCAATTGCCATTGCTTCAAGAACTGAGTGGGGATCTCCTTCTAAAGTAGATCTATCCATATAGGCACCAGGGTCACCTTCATCAGCATTACAAACTATATATTTCTGGTCTCCCTTGGCCCCTTTTGTAAAGTTCCATTTCATCCATGTAGGGAACCCAGCGCCACCTCGACCTCGTAGTCCTGCTGTTTTCATTTCAGCAATAACATCATCAGCTGTCATGTCAAATAAGACCTTTTCAAGGGCCACATATCCTTCACGAGCAATATATTCATCAATATTTTCTGGATCAATAAATCCACAGTTTCTAAGAACAATTCTAAATTGCTTTTGATAGAAATCAATATCTTCTACTTTCGCATGTTTTCTTGATTTCTCTTTATTATACAAAAGACGAGTTACTTCACGTCCTTTAATAATATGTTCTTCAAAAAGTTCTTTTGCATCTTTAGGGGTAACTTGTACATAAAAAGAATCTTCAGGAAGTATTTTTACAATTGGACCTTGTTCACAAAATCCAAAACATCCAGTCTTGATTACCTGAACTTCATTTTCAAGATTATGAGTTTTGCATTCAGTATTTAACGCTTCAAAAATGGCATTAGCCTTGCTTGATTCACAAGCAGTACCGCCACAGACAAGAACATAGCTTCTATATGCCATTATTTGCCTCCATCTTTAATGATATCTGTTGATGGTTTGTCAAAAACATATTCACTTACCATTTTTTTATTCAGGATATGGTCAACTACAATTTGTTTTGCAATTTTAGCATCAACTTTTCCATAAATAACTGAAGGCATTCCTGGGCTCATTACCTCAACAGTAGGCTCTACATAACAAAGACCCATACATCCAGTTTGTGTTACTGATACCGATGTGAGATGTTGAGCTTCAAGTTCTTCTAAAAATGCATCGAGCACAGTTTTAGCCCCAGCTGCTATTCCACAAGTTCCCATTCCAATAATCACTTGGGTATCCTTATCATGAATATCACGCTTCTGGATCTCTGATTTTTTGGTGTCACGAAGTTCGCGTAACTCCTGCAACGTCATCTTTGCCATTCCAGCCTCCTGTTTGGGGTTATCTACTACACCCGCTCTAATAGTTCTTCTATAGCAGCCTCTTGAGACTGCAAAAATGTTTTCATCAACATCATTTCACTTACTCGTGTTACTTCTTGTAGCACTTCAAGCAATTCACCCTTACTCACTTCATACTCTTCTCTTTTTCCAGCCCTTGTAGCGCTGCGATTAATAATCATCTCAGCAGTACTAGGATAGGAAAAAAGGGTACTAAAGGTGGAAGGAATATCTCCTAGGGGAGGAGTATCAATATGAGAGAGGGGAATCTTGCACGAAACAATTGTCCCTTTTCCCTTTTCTGATGAGATGGAGAATTCTCCATCTATTGCCTCAATCATTTGTTTTAGAAAAGGCAATCCCAATCCGACCTTTCTTTTTTTATGCTTAGTTCCATCACTAAAAAATGGATCTAGTGCCCTCTTTAGATGATCTATAGTCATCCCCTTTCCATTATCTTGTACAATAAAATCGAAAAAATCTTCTGTTTGTTCAATAGTAAGTCTAACTTCGCTAGAAGCTGCTTCAAAACTGTTTTGTACGATATCGGTAAGGAAATCACAAATCGAGGCATGCATAAATGAGCACCTACACTTCTGTTAAGTAAACTTTGCAATAATTCCTGGAAGTTGGTCTTTTGTTACTTTTCCATATACCTCACCACCAACGGTAAGAACAGGGGCAAGACCACAACAACCAACACAACGAACACCTTCTAAAGAGAATTTTCCATCTGCAGTGACTTCATTTACTCCAATACCTAACAAGTGTTGAATCTCATCAACAAGGGCATCTCCACCTTTTAAATAACATGCAGTACCTAAACAAACTTGAATATTATGGTCACCTGGTTTAGTTGTTTTAAAGAAATGGTAAAAGGAGAGTACTCCATAAATCTTTGCCAATGGGAAGTCGAGCATGTAAGCAACTTCATCTGCTGACTCTCTGGAAACATATCCAAATTCTTCTTGCACTCGGTGCAAGATCATAATCAAGTTGCCTTGTTTTTTACTCCATTTCTCTATAAAGGAAATAAGTTCACTTGGAAAAACATTATTGTGTTTTATCGTTGACATGGAAACCTCCGGAAGCAGTATTCTCTGTACCATAATAGGTGGTAAGAAGAATATTTTCAACCTCTTTTGCTATAACTTTATTAATTTTTAATTCTTTTATTCACTTTATTTTTTAAATATTGCTGTTTTTGTTGTTTTATTATATAATATTTCACATTAATGAGGATTTTATTATGAATAACGACATGGTTATTAGGATTACACGCTACTATCGAATACTCAACCGGCTCAAATCACTTGGATTAGAAAAAGTATTTGCCCATAACCTAGCTGATGCCGCTGGTGTTTCTGCAGCTATTGTACGAAAAGATTTCTCTTTACTTGAAATTTTTGGACAAAAAAGGGGGGGATACGAAATTCTCGACCTTATCGCTTCATTGGGAAAAATACTAGGAAAAACTGATGAACCACAAACTGTTATTATTATTGGATGTGGGAGAATCGGAAAAGCCCTTATGCATTATAATGGATTTGAACCAGATGGGATAAAAATAGTTGCAGGGTTTGATTCAGACCCTTTAGTCTATAATGACAACATTCATCCAGTTCCTATCTATCCAATTAATCGACTTGAAGAAATTGTAAAAGGACATAATGTAGATGTTGCTATTATTACCGTCCCAGAGTCGGCAACAGGAGATAGTTATCAACGCCTGGTACATGCTGGCATTAGAGGAATCTTAAATTTTTCTCCTATTACTTTAAAACCAACTCCGTTAAAAGATGGGACTGTTCCTGTAATTCATAATGTTAATATTGCCCTTGAACTTGAACAATTATTTTATGAATTACAATTTCCAAAAAGGTAATTATTGTTTAAACTCAAAAACTACATATACAGGTAGATGATCAGAGGCCCCTTTATTGTTACTTCCTTGGTATCGATAAGGGGTTCCTTTTTTATTGAGTAAGGTAGAGTTACTCACAATACCCCCTTTAACAAACTCAAGGCCAATGTTATCGAAAAACTTTTCTGACAATAGTATATGATCAAACCCTTCCCATAGCCCCCCATAGTAGTACGAGCCATCTACGGCTTGATTCATCATCTGACGAGGGTCAAGATAAAATGAATACCACGAACCATTCTTTGGAATTTCCCCTGTTACTAACAAAGAGCCTTTTTGATTAAACTCAATAGATTTTTCATGACTCTCTATCATTAAAGCTGTCTGAAAATCTTCCCCTTCTCTATAATAGGCATCGCTACTCTCATTAAAGTCCCCTGCGATAATATAGGGAATATCATAATAGGTGCCATATTGGGTTCTTTTAATATCTTGAAGAGCTTTTAGAGAGGCAAGGCGCTGAAGTTCACTCATTTCTACCCCAATTCTTTTTGATGGAAGATGAAGGGCAAACAAAATAACTCGCTCTCCTTTAATGTCGAGCATAACCTCAACAATAGGTCGCATATTCTCTACTGAATGAATACGAGCTTCAATAATAGGGTATTTCGATATTACCCCAATTTCAATGGGACTAGTGGAAGTATCACTCACTACATAATAAGAAAATCCCCTCTTACCCAAATGACGATCAATGAGATCTTTAACCACTTTCTCCCCTTCAATCTCTTGTAAAACAAGAATATCGACAGGAGGTGAATTGTGTTGAGTAACTGTATAAGAGAGAGTTCTCAATCTCTCATGATAAAGAGACTCAGACCACCCTTCTTCTAGGGTGAAAGGAGAATATTCATCACCATCATCTACTTCATCAAAGAGGAGTTCAACGTTATAACTCATTACGACTATTTCTTCACGTGTATCCCTACTAGTAATGGAACACGAGCAACTACTAAATAAAGTAAGAGATAATAAGAAGGTGATGATAAGAGGGGAAAAAGTACTAGCTTTCATACTGATAGATACGTAAGAGAGATGTTATTTGCTTCTCTTTCTCACTTGATAAGCAAAGTAAAGAACAGCAAGGGCATCATCACCATCTGTTTGAGCTCGTGGCATCACCTGTGCTCCGTTAATAGCTTCATTCAAGTATTGCCATCGTGGGCTATCTAACTTTAAGGACCTACACATTGCAAAACTGATTGCCCAGATACGAGACCACTCTCTATGCTCAAAAGCACTTACAATTGCAGTTCGCTGTTGTTCAATATCACCAACATCTCTCGCTTCATCTAAGAATTCAATAAGAAAATCTTCTTGTAAGAGATTCTTTTGTTCATATAATTCACTTAAAGAAGGGGTACAACCTAGTAGATAGGCAATGAGTGCGTAACGAGTTTGTCTAAATGGAGCATTCTTGCCAATTTCTGCAGAGATGAATAATTCTTTAAGAAAAGCTCCATCTTTATCCATAATATTTCGAGCAATTAGGAAGTTTAATTCATCTAAAATAGTATGAGAGGCATCTGATAGGGCATTTACCCTTTGCAAGTAACGATTACTTCGTGTCACTCTTGCAATAGATTTAGCTGCAGCGGAACGAACAGCCATAGGTCCACTATCGAGTAAATATGCGAGAGCTTGCTCTGCCCTTTCATTATGAACAAGGGCTCCTAGAGCAAATATCGATTCAAGTTGGGTGTATGAGTCAAAACAGAAGGCATCTTGGACAAGTTCATTTACGAGCGAAACACGAGGACGGTCAAACAAACCTCTAATGACTTCTGCTTTATCATTACTAAAAGGGTTAGCTAGATTAGACCTAATTTCACTCGTTGCTACTCCTGTAAGATTTTTTCCTAAACTCAAAAGGAGAGATTTTCTTTTTATTGGGTCTGTTGCTTTTTCAAGTCGGTCAATATTAATAAAAGCCCTTATCCCATGAAGAGAAAACATGAGTTGAGTTGCATCCTTTGTTGATAAACTCCCCTTCTCTTTCATTGAAAGGGTGAAAATGAGGGCGAGAATAGAAAAAAGAAGGGCAAGAGTGAATGTTAAGAAATATGAATTTCCTAAGGTGATACCCAATATATGTATTTCGTGGGGAATAGCAGAACCGAAGGTAACTAAAGCACCCCCACTTAATCCACTAAAGAGGGCTAAGAAGGCAACAACAAAGTTAGTCATTGAATTAAACCCTACCCCTTCATCATCAGGAATTACTGAAGCAAGGACTCTCCTAATAAGAATACTCACTACAGCAAGGAAAAAGTTAGTAAGAAACCCAAGGGCAAAATACCAAGGAATTCCAAAATTTACTGGAATAATCACCCAGAAGATGAGAGTAACAACGAGGGCAATACCATTAGCAATAATCAGGGGGCGAGAGCCAAGACGGTCACTAAAGAATTTACAAAAAGATCCTGCTAAGACAACAGCAATTGAAATCCCAATAGTGTATAGAAAGATAATATTCGACTTCAAGGCAACTTCACGGGTTAAAAATACAATACTCATCCCCATGACTACCGTTACACTCATATAAGCCCAGAATATAAGAAGCCTAATTCTTGAAACCTTATCTATCATTGCTTCTTTGAAAATAATAAAAAGAGTTCTCCCCTTCTTATATTCAATAACAGCTCTACAAGGGATTTTTGATAAATATACTGATGCAATAGTATTTGTCACGACTCCAAACATCTGCAGCCCTACAAGACCAACAACACCTGCTAAGCTTTGGATGGAGGTTACAATTACATTGAGAAATTTAGCTACAATAGTAGAAGATTGAAACACCACGTTTGCGTTTCCAATAACCCTTCCCCTTGTTTTATTACTTGTAATAGTTTTGAAGGTATAATCATACAGGACAACTCCAAGCATTCTCATTAAACAAAAGAGAGTATAGACAACAAGAAGGATAACAACAGCAGCACTCCCTTTTACCCATAACAATGGAAGGTATCCTAAAGAGACTAATCCTCTAAGAACCCAGGTGACTGTTTGTACCTTTACTACGTTTTTATGGCGAAATACAGAGGCCATGAGGGGAAGGACCACCCCCACGATATACATAGCTGAAGCAATATAACCAAGGGCTAGGTTGCCCGCATTGAACTGAACAGCAAGAATGTAGACAATGGTATCTCCGAGCATACTAAAGCCAAGGCCATTATAGACTTCAGAATGATAGAGGTATCTCTGCCCCTCTCTCTTTTCAGAGTCAGAGAGGTATTTAGTTAATACCATATATCACCTCATCAGAATTAATCATCGTGTATCCTTAAGATAGTTTTTAGAGATTCTCTCTGTGTTCAATAATTTTGTCAATTAAGTGGTACTCAAGGGCCCCTTGAGCATCAAGCCAATAATCTCGATCTGTATCACGGGTGATAATCTCCAATGGCTGCCCTGTTTGTTCACTAATAATGAGGTTTAATCGATCTCTTGTTTTTTCAAGTTGTTTTGCATAAATTTCAACATCAGTTGCTACCCCTTCCATCTTACTCATAGGTTGATGGATTAAATAGGTAGAATTAGGGAGTCCAACTCGATATTTACTGTCTACTGCTAATAAAATAAGAGTTGCAGCACTCGCAACAAGACCCATACCAATCATATATACTTCATTTTCAATAAAGCGAACCATATCAAAAATGGCTAAGCCTGCTTCTACATCTCCACCGGGACTGTTGATAAACACCTTAATAGGTTCTTTACTTTCATGCTCTAACACGAGAAGTTGCTTTATAATCTTCTCAGCAGATTCTTTATTTATCTCTCCTGTTAACATTACACTTCTTGTTTGGAGGAATTTATCTTGAGAGACGTCATTTACTTCATTTTTATTGTTTTCTGCCATATTAGTCCAACTTTTTTACATAAGATAAAGTAAGTATAGCAAATGATTGAAGTAAATGAAAAGAGTATCTCACTGCGTAACTCAAAGTGTTTACCTTTTTACCTTTTTAAGTCTATTCTTTTCATTATGAAATGTGCAACAGTATCAATAATAGGTAGACCATCTAGTGGGAAATCAACTCTCGTAAATACTATTTGTGAGAGAAAAATATCCATCACCGCCAAAACTCCCCAAACAACCCGCAATGCAATACGAGGAATCTTCACCGATGCAAGGGGACAATTAATTCTCACCGATACACCGGGGTATCACCTCAATGACCAAAAGATGAATCTTAAACTTCAAGAGACTACTCGTAGCACCTTAAGTGAAGCTGATATGATTCTCTATGTCATAGATTCAAAACGGGAGGGAGGAGTTGAAGAACTTGCTATCATTGATATTATTAAGAAAAGCAGAGCCCCAATAGTCATCGCAATTAACAAGCAGGATATTGCAAAAGAAAAAGAATTAGAAAGTACAAAAGAGTTTATCATATCCCACTTTCCAACAAGTCCTATCTGCCTAATTTCTGCTTCTTTAGATACAGGGGTAGATGAGCTTCTTATTGAGCTCTATAAATTAGCCCCAGAAGGGCCCCTTCTTTATGGAGATGAAGAATTTACCGATCAACCTCTTGAGTTTCGTATTGCTGAAATCATTAGAGAGAAAGCTATTATTGGGGTAACTGAAGAAATTCCTCATGCTATCTTTGTTGATATTGTAGATATGGAGCACAATGTTGAAGAAAACAGCATCTGGATAAGAGCTTCTATCAATGTTGAAAAAGAGAGCCAAAAAGGGATTATTGTAGGTCGAGGAGGAGAGGGGATAAAAAAAATCCGCCAAGCCTCTTTTAAAGAGATTAAACGGATATTTCCTGGAATGAAAGTTCAACTCGACTTAAGGGTAAAAGCTGTTAATAAGTGGCGAAAGAAGCAGTCAATCCTCGATCGCCTATTAAATTAATACCTTTGTAATATAGGAAGGACTTTCTCTTTACCAATAATCTTAATAAAACCAGCTAGTTTTGGTCCTTTGTCTTTAGATATCAATATTTGATAAGCTAGGGCAAAGAATTCTGGTGGGTGTATTTCTAATGAATTGGCAATACGGTAAATTTCTTCACTTAACTCTTTTTCACTAAAATCATCTAAGTGTTCTACTGCTACTTTTAATTCATCGATAGCTTTCTTTTGTAGCTCACTAAGGGAAACAAGAGGCTCTCCCTCTCGAGTGAGATTCCATCTAAAGTCTTCTGGTGAGAAAGTGGTAATCCATCTGTAGGCACATACACATCTCTCTGTTAATCTTTCAACCTGTTCAGGAAGGACATCTTCTAATGAAGCAATAACTGCTTTTGCATCTCCACTATGAACTTGGAGAAGATTACACAGGTGTCTAAAAGGTATTTGATATGAAGCGCAAGAAGGAATTCCATCAACTTGAGAGAGTTCATAAATTCTTTTCTCTTTTTCTTTTCTTTTCGCGTTTACTTCAGTAATACCAAAATAAATTCTTTCGCAGCTGTCGTAATCTTCATAAATTTTGAGGACATCTAAATCAAATGAGATAGCAAACTCTGTATTTGGACGAGTGCCAGCAAAGAGGTAACGAGTTACTTCTGGGGTATAGACTTCTAGGACATCTGGAAGGGAGACAACTTCTCCACTAGAAGAGGAAATCTTTCCCCCTCTTCCTTTGATACTAATAAAGTCGTATTGGAAAGAAACAGGAGGCTCGGCATCAAAGAGACGAACTATATCTTTTGAGGTATCAAAAGAGCCCCCTTCACTATGGTGGTCTTTTCCTGCTGGTTCAAAATCGACTCCTTCATAGGCCCATCTCATTGGCCAGTCAATTCTCCAAGGGAGTTTAGCAATTGTAGTTTCTCTTATATCAATAGTCTCTTCTTGAAGGGTCTCATCATCTCTGTAGGTAATAGACCAATCTCCATCCCAAGAAAGGACTGTTGTCGTATCTTTACCAGTAAACCCACTAAAGACAGAGACAGGGAACCAATCATCCCCTAATGGTTCTGTTCTAAAGGCATTTAATATTGCTTTAATTTCTTCTTTCTTCTCTAAAGCACGTTTCATTCCTTCTGCATAGGTGCCATCTTGGTAACGTATAGCTTGGTGGAGGTACTCAGGGACAATTCCAACTATAGGAAGAAGTGCTTCTACTGCTTTTTCATTAGCCTCGGCGTAGTTAGCCCAGTTTCCATTAGTATCAGGAACTGATGTGATAGGTTTTCTAAGGTAGGTAGCAAGGAGTTCAGGGTTCTTCATATTCTTAGGAACTTTACGAAATACATCATAATCATCCCAAGAGTAGATAAAACGAACTTGTTTTCCTTTATCTCTTAAAGCGCGTACAACAAGGTCAACAGAGATCATTTCTCTGAAGTTTCCAATGTGTACAGTTCCTGAAGGGGTAATACCACTAGCACAGGTATAGACCTCTTTATCACCCTTCTCTCTCACAATTTTGTCAGCGTAAATATCCGCCCAATGTATCGATATACTTTGATTACTCATGAAGCGGATTATAGCGAAGGGAGGTATTAAAAGCAATATCTAACGAGAAATGGTGGAATATCTGGTACTTTAGGCTATACTATTGTTGATATGAAAAAGACAATACTACTGATCATACTTTTCCTTTTAATCACTTCAATACTCTACAGCGAAACAGGAATCGCTTCTTGGTATGTAAGTGATACCCCCGGTGCCTTAACAGCTAATGGAGAAGTGTATGATGAGACCACATACAATGCAGCTCATAAAACACTCCCCTTTGGGACGATTGTGGAAGTGAAAAACATTGATAATAACAAAGTAACAAGAGTAAGAATTAACGACAGAGGTCCTTTTGTTGAAGGAAGAATCATTGACCTTACCCCCTATAGTGCTAAAGAAATTGATATGTACATCAAAGGAATTCAAGAAGTAGAGCTTACTATTATCTCCACCCCTGAAGTTCCAGAGACAAAGTATCTACGACTTGGAGAGACAGAGTGGTATACTATCCAACTTGGTGCTTTTAGTAACAGACAAAAGGTGTATGACAATTACTTAAAACTGTGGGCTTTAGGGTATTACCCACACGTAGAACTCACACAATCATCCCTATTAAGGCTTAGTATTAGGTGGGTAGAAGAGAGACAAAAAGAATATACTCTAGGAATATTAAAAGAATTAGGATTCATTTCTCCCCTCATAAAAGCCTCCTTACCACCACAATAAAGATGAACTTATTGACATACTCATCAATTATCCTTATTATCGTGTTTTATCGGGCCTATAGCTCAGTTGGTTAGAGCAACGGACTCATAATCCGTGGGTCGAAGGTTCAAGTCCTTCTGGGCCCAATAAGAAACTCCTTGTTATGCAGGGAGTTTTGTTATATCAAAGTGTTCTCTCCTATTAAAGCAAATATTTCTGATGAATCTACTGATGAATTACAATTTCTTCTTGATAATGTTGCTTTTAAAATTGATATTGATAGGAAAAACCGTGAGTTAGCGACTGAAGCCTGGTGATTCGTTCCTTTATAACCACCCAAAAGATCTTATCTATTGCCAATGAACGCTGCTTTTTACTCTAAATACATAAAATAGGTATCTTCTGCTTGTGGGGAATATCAGAGATACTCCCCAGTGATGGAGTTCTTCACCGGCTCATCCCCAAATAGATCTTTGTAATTCACTAGAGTCAGCATATTCATAGCTATGGCCTCTTATCAGGTATGCTAAACACATACCAGTCTATTGTTTGTCCCGTTTATTTGGATCAAATAAACTCCACCAGCTGCTAAAATCAGCATCATCGTCTTCATTTCCAAATTCCTCTGCATCATCCATTGTTCGGAGTAAGGATCCTCCTGAAAATTGATGAACAGATCCATACCAGGCTTCTTTAATTACTCTATAAAGATCCTTCTGGTACCGCTCTTCTACAACCATATCCCACCAAGTGAGAAAGTTTGGGTTCTTCGACGAAGAGATGGGGGGAACAACATTAACAATTTCCGGAAATTCAATTGGTAACTCCTCATATCCATCTTGAATGCGTTTAAGCATCTCACTTAATTGCGGTGTCGCCTTCCAGAAGTCAGATCCATACTTTCTAATCTTGTCTACCTCACCTTCTAACAAAGTCTCTGCATGTTGAAGAAGATAGGCAAATCCTTCTTTTGTACCGATTGAAAATATACTGGACTTATCAACAAGAACCCCCGTAGGAATAGAGCCAATCAGTTCATGAGCCCACAGATCTTTACTCGCTCTAGTGGTAGCATTATTTCCAATGAATATTTTAGTAATCCTCATAAGGTATTTACAAAATTTTTTAATATCACCACCATAATCAGGAACCATCGAAAGCACTTGGTTCTTCTCCTG
>SABI01000560.1 GCA_009929055.1 Spirochaetia bacterium
GACAACCTCTGCATTATCATTGATTCCAAATATTATCTTCCCGTCATTATAATTAGAAAATGCACTCACTGTTTTCAAAAATGTTTTTGTAATAATTACGTAACTACTCAGGTCACCTAGCAGATTGATTGAGAAAATCAAGGGAGAAAGTACCATTAAAAATATCTGACATAGCTTGAATTGGTCCGATCCCATTCTTCCTGCAGGTGTCAATAATTGAGAAGATTGTAGCAAAATGCTCCCCTCCATCACTAGCTCTAAAGGTTCCAGCTATCTGCATTTTTTTCTTCGATAGCCTGTACGATTTCTCGGCGATATTGTTCGAAAAAGGAACTCTGAAGTCTGTAAAGAACCTCATCACATCATCTTTGAGTTTTTCTAATCTGTCTATCAGGTTTCTCACTTTACCCTTTTTAGGTCTACCTCTTCCTTTTTTTCGAACATTGGCAATAGGGTTTCTTGAAATGGCCTTCTCAATTATTATATCATATCGTTGATGAAAATCCTTAAGCACAGTCTTTGAAGCTATAGTAATCCCCTTTGCTAGAAGCTCTTTCTTTTTTCTATACATCTCAAGTAGTAGCTTTTGCATCCGCTTTGCCCAGTGTTGATTATGGTTGTCTATGACACCTTGAAGTTCTCTATCTATATGAGCACCACATGTAGCATGTGTTGCACCAGAATAAGATTCGTCGTAATAGGAACCCCAGCAGTCATGTACTGCTACGCCCTTAAAATGAGGTAACACACCACAGGCATCAATACCTGGCTTACCTCTTTTAATATCGCTGACCAACAACGTCATATCTTTAGTAGATGCCGTATGCATCCAATGTATCTTGCCACAAACACGGATACCTGTTTCGTCCAGGCCAACAACTTTGGAATCAATAATCCGCTTTCTAAGTAGTGGGAGTTGCTTTTTGCATTCATTTGAGCAGGAAAGAATCATATTGCTCACACTCGAATCACTCATAGTAAATCCTGTGAGCGCATTAAGTGTTTCTGCAATTCTAGTCATGCTCATCATACCAAAAGCACTTAGTGTTACAACGAGAGACTTGAGAGTATTACCGTATTGCATATAAGAATTAACACCGACAGGATACTCTCCACTAATAAGGGCTCCTCCCTTCATAGGGCAAATGTATTGTTCTCTATTATATTGTGTCTGAAAAGGTTGAATAACTACATCAACAACAGTACGTGAATCTATAGCAGTAGGATTACACTTGCCAAATAAAGGGCAGCCTTCACAGGAACTAGGAATACAACGAGTGATTTCATCTGCTTCTTTCTTAAGCTCCATTGTTTTTCCCACATGACCTTTTTGTCCACCATTACTCTTTTTAACTGAACCTTTGCTATTTCTGCTATTGAGAGTAGACGGTTTTGGTTTGGGCTTAGTATAGAAG
>SABI01000561.1 GCA_009929055.1 Spirochaetia bacterium
CTCCTAACTTAGTGGTTGAGCCAATAATAAATCGCTCGGTAATACCCGAAACTAAAGGAACACCACCACCAGTCATTAAATGAATGAGGGTAAATTCTTTGAACGCTTTTACAAAATTGAGGGCAAACATAGTGAATACTGAAGTGCGGATGAGGGGGAATTGAATATAGCGCATTACCAGCAATAGACTTTTTGTTTCTAAACGAGCACAGTCAAGCATTTCCTGATTTACTTGACGCAGGTGGCTATGAATAACAAATGTAGTTAAAGGGATATTTATCCACACACTAACAATAAGAGCTCCAATAAAGGCAGCTACAGGATCGGTAAGGAGATTTAATGTAATACCTGTCAAACGAGAAAAAACAGAAAGTCCTCCATCACCATGTAAAAATGCCCGCCACAAAGGAACTGCTATATAGATGGGGATGCCAAGAGGTATGAGTAAAAAGCTATACAAAAGGGGACGAGAGCTCGCTCTTTTTCTTGGATGCTTACGAAACTTCCTAAAAAAACGAGAAAAAATGGTGTCCTTATTTAAAACCATGTGGTGGGCTAGTAAGAGACCAATAGAAACACTTAAGAAGGAGTTGCATAAAGCCCAGAGAACCGTGATGTTTAAACTATACACAATGGCTCTATCTCTAAAAAGAATACGATAGTTCTCTAATGATACTCCTGTTGCCATTTCGCTAGTAAAAGAGGCTCTAATCGCATCAATACCTGGTAAAAGAGTCACAATACTGGTAATGAGCAATAGGGGAACAAGGAGAATCAAATTCTTTTGATGTATCCCCTTTTTATTGAGTATCATTGGCCTTTTTCTAAACATCTGTGTTAACTTTTTCATAGATTAATTTATAGAGATAGCGTGTATTAGAACCATTAAAAACTAGCCAAACCCATACTTAAAGCATGAGTATGGCCATCGTAGGTCTTATACTATTACTCTCCCTTCTAGAAGAGTAATTCAATAGATGTAATATTTTTCACAGCTTTAATACTTTGCGGAACTACATCTGCATTCACATCCCAAACAAGCTTTAAAGGCCAATCAGCCTCTTTAAGCTCTTCACCATCTTGGTACATCGCTAAAATAATATCTTCATTCCCATCAAGTTCTTTGGAATCTAAGATAATGGAATATCCATCTGCTGCGATGATTTTCACCTTATACCCAGCTTTTGCTGCATCTTTGTCGTAGGCTAAAATATTATGATCCGTTTGTTTGTGAGGAGCATAATGGGGGTCATCACCAAAAGCAAGGAGCGCGAAAAGGGGAATCCCAGTGTAATGTTCAATCTCTCCACTCTTCTTATTCAAATAATCAACCGTAGTTTTATGAGCTGAACAATTGATTCCTGATTGAATGGTTGAACGATCAAGATTACTCTCCATCTTCCCCTTAATTAAT
>SABI01000562.1 GCA_009929055.1 Spirochaetia bacterium
GTAACAGACGGCTCGCCTATCGAAGTGCGTGACTATCTAATGCGTGCCAACGACTCAGCTGAAAAAGCTCCTTCATCAGTAGCCTCTTCACTAACAGCTGCTCAAAAGAAAGCCTTAATTGCAGACGAACGTACCACATTCGCTCGTGCTTTCGATTCCACTAACGGCTCAGGCTCTCGTGACCTAATCTGGGCAGCCAATTACGCCTATAAAGACCTTGGAATGTCTAAAGAAGAAGTAATTGAACTATTAGAGCGTATCAACGATTACTGGGTTAGCCCAATGGACGAAGAACGTTTCAACAACACCATTCGCAACTACATAATGAGATGGTAAATTCAGTATCCACTTCTGATATAGAAGCAATAATATCTAGAAACGAGTTAATAGCTCTTTTAGACAAAAAAGAGCTAGACCCGTCTAATTTAGTACTAATAAGCATTTCTGAGCCTGTATACGAAAACTATGCAGATGAAGCACTAACGTCATCTTACTATTCTCAATTTAAAGACGCACTATTAGTAAAATTCTGGGATATTACTGAAGATATTCTTCCATACACCATAATTCCAAATAATGTAGCTAAACAAATCCAAGACTTTATAATAAAGTATAAAGACGAACGGTTCTTAGTTCATTGTAGAGCAGGACAAAGCCGTAGTGCAGCTGTAGGAAAAGCAATAGAATGTATCAAATACTTTGGTATTGGAGAAGAAGCAGTGTATAACTACAGCACAAGCTTCTCATCTAAAATAGACTCTCATTCACGCTATTTCCCAAACCTAACAGTATTTAATAGAATAACCAAAAAGGAATTACTATGACAGAAAAAAAGAAACTAATAATAAAAATAATGGAGTGGATATAATGGGACTAGATATGTACATATACGAAGGTGACAACGAAATAGCTTATTTCAGAAAAGAGCCTGCAATCCACGATTGGTTTGAACATCTAGCAATAGAAAAAGGAATTGAATTCGACTCATTCAATGGCGTAAAAGTCCTTTTAGAAATAGAAGACCTACACCGCCTAATAGATGACTTAGCTAACAAAAGACTAAACTACGACGCAAATGGTTTTTTCTTTGGTTCAAATAAAGAATCTGAAAATTCAAACAGTTGGCACAACCACAGTTGGCACAACCAAATAATTGGTATTTTCCAAAAAATCATCGACGAAAGTGATGAAGACTCCGAATTATTCTATGATAGCTGGTGGTAAAAAATGAAGCACACTCACGACCAAATAGCCACTCAAATTAAAGCCTTACCTTCACTAAAAGAAGACCAATTAATCCACATCTACAAATGTGCGTCATCAAGAGCAGAACGCCTTTATGCACCCCTACTTTCAGCAGTAGAGAAAGAATTACGCAAACGACGTAAAATCGAAGAACCTCCACAAGAGGAG
>SABI01000563.1 GCA_009929055.1 Spirochaetia bacterium
CCTTAGCAGGGACACCAACTACCGTAACATCTTCTGGGACATCGGCAACAACCACAGCTCCTGCACCTACCTTGGCATTTTTTCCAATCTCAATAGGGCCAATAATCTGAGCATGGGCTGAAACCAATGCACCCTCACGAACGGTTGGGTGACGTTTTCCGACATCTTTACCAGTACCACCTAAAGTAACACCGTGATACAACGTCACGTCGTTACCAATCTCAGCAGTCTCACCGATGACGACCCCAACACCATGATCGATAAAGAAACGCTTACCAATCTTGGCAGCAGGGTGAATCTCAATACCTGTTCTTCTTGCAGCTCCTTGGCTAATCATTCTTGCCAGTAAAAAATGCTTTTTGTTATATAGCCTATGTGCTCTTCTATGCGCTCTTAAAGCTTTAACTCCGCTATATGTTAGATAAACTTCCAGCCGGGACCTAGCGGCAGGATCTCTTTCCATAACAGCATCTATATCTTTTTTTAGAGAGTTAAACATATTATTCTCCTATATCTTCTTGTTTTAACATTATATGTTTTAAGGAGAGAATTGACAAGCATTTGGTATATATGGGCATTTTTTCTTAACGGAAAGGGGTTAATTATAATTAGTCAATTTAATAATCTAGGGAATAAAAAGTCTATATAGATTTAGCCAATAATAATAACTTATATTATTGATAATGCAATAAAAAAGGGAGCTATTCGCTCCCAAAATGCTTTGGATGGTTTGCTATCTGCCAGGATACCTAGCAGAGTAGCCAGATTTAGTTCCAGCAACAGCAACAGGCCCTCTCTTCGGGAGCTTAGATGCTCCAGGTTGACCAGGTCTTGTAGGAACCCTGTCTCCTGCATAAGTGTGAGGTTTATTTCCTTTAGGAACATAGGCAACAGTTTTTGCGGGTCTATTCTTAAAGAATAAAGGCAAGAATGACATTAACATTGGCACTGCAAGTAGTATGGCAAAGAGCATATTAAATGAAAGCATACTTTGTCCGTTTGCAAAGTCTTGCCATAAAACTGTGAAATAGTTGTTTAGAGCTAGTGAAATGTCCGCGCTAGATAAAGAAGCAATTTCTAGGAAGGCTGGAAAAATAAGGGTCGCAATTCCACAAAGTACAATTAAAATGGGGAAGAAGTGAACCTTCCTTGAGGTATAGCTAAAGAGTCTTCCAATATTAATAAACAATTCAACTACAGCAGCAAGTATCATTAATACTAGACTATAGATGGTGCCATAAGTTGCTATTCGTTTAACTATAGCTACATTATTATAATTACCATCTTCACCCTTTACTATTTCTATGTCATCAGCTCTATCACGGATATATCTTATGTAATACCAGCTATATCCTTGCATTGCATCGAGGTTTTCTATAAAGTCCACTCTATTTTGACTAAAAAGTTCGGT
>SABI01000564.1 GCA_009929055.1 Spirochaetia bacterium
AAAGATGCTGAGAAAGCTAAGGTGTATCATCAAATATGCCTTTCACCGGGGATCACAAGGAAAAGTATTGTCAAAGAGCTCTCTTTACGGCCAACAAGCGTTTCTAATATTGTTGCTGAACTCATCAGTCAAAGAATGGTGTATGAAGGGAATCTTCAAAATGATGGAAAAAAGGGCCGTCCTGAAATTACTCTTTTTATGAATCCTAATCTCCTACTTTCTATCGCAGTCTATGTTGTTTCAAAACAACTAAAAGCGGTTCTTATTAATATGAGTGAAGAGGTTCTACAGGAACTTTCTATGAATGTCTCTTCTGATATGAAAAATGAAGAATTTATGGATACACTAGTCTCCCTTATCAAACCTTTACAAATGTCCGTTCCAAATGGCTCTAATTTAGTAGGAGTTGGACTCTCCTTTTTTGGTAATTTTAATAAAATTCGACAAGAACTCATCTTTTCTGTCCGTTGGCCTAATATTAAAAACTTCTCTTTTAAAGAGCTTTCAAAACGAATTGGATGTAAGGTGTTAATTTCAACAAGTTTAGAGGCTAAACTTGCCCACCTACTTCTTGAAGAGTCTACATACAGAAATGGAGGAACCCTTTTATACCACTGGGGCTATGGTATTGGCGCTACCTACGCTATGAATGGAGAGTTATTAGGTTCAACTCCTGGCTACATTATGGAAGCTGGTCACATTGCAGTAGACTTACAAAATGACAAGGTGTGTCGGTGTGGTAATGTGGGGTGCCTTGAAACCGAAGCTGCTTTATGGTCTCTTTTACCCACCTTACAAGAGAGCTATCCTGATGTTCCAGAAAATGAAAATGAGTTTAGAACTTTCTATCTAGATCATCACTTATCTAAGCACCCCTCTATCCGTAGAGCATCCCAAATGGTAGCCCACAATATAGCAACTCTTTATCAAATACTCCATCCTGAAAGAATAGTCTTTATTAGTCCATTTATTATGGATGATGATCTCTTTGAAGAGGTAAAAACTAACTTCTTTGCTAAAACTTCCCATTATACCCACGACAATATCGTCTTTGTTCGCCTTCAACCAGAATTTCGGGGTGAGATTTATGGAAGTACGTATCCCCTTTTCAAAAATCGGCTTATAAAAGAATTGACCGCTAAATAAAATATTTCCTTGACGGCGACCTCTTCATCGGGTATATAATAACACATAACATTATTAAATGTTTTTCAAAGCCTTGAATGGCCATAAAGGAGGTACTTATGGCACGTAAAGTGATTCTTGCAGTGTTAGTGTTGGCTCTTGTACTGCAAATGGGATTTGCAGGAGGACAAGCAGAGGGGGCTAAAAAAGAGACTCTTTCTATCTGGTGTGGATATCCAGAGATGGAACCTTTTTATAAGCACGCTGCTGCAGAGTATCAAAA
>SABI01000565.1 GCA_009929055.1 Spirochaetia bacterium
TATGCAGACTTGTCAAATACAGAAGATGATGGTTCTATAAGCCACCATGTAGTAAGATTACGAGACAATGTTAATTCTTTATCTATAGTAAGCTTAAGAACAATACAGTTTTTATTGTAAGCATACTCTACTATGTCTATGTTATCTTTTAATGCCTTAGTTATTGCTACACTATAAACGTTGTTTAGACCAGCTCTATAGTTTTGTGGAATAAAAGAATGAGATAATGGAAAGCTATACATATCTTCATGTATAGACATGCGATGTTTTAGTTTTAATAGTAGCTTGTGTAGTTTCATTATCTTCTCCATAAGGTTAGAGCCCCCAGGATAGGGGGCTCTCTTTTACTCAATCAATGTTAGGAAATTCTAACATTGTTTTCTTTTATGTATTTAACTCCAGCGACTTCTATCATATCACTTTTATATAGTTCCTTAATCTTTATCTTGTCTGGGATCATGTTAATAGATTTAGGTTCTATAATGTCTTTAATCTTTTTATACTCATCATAAGAAAGCTTTAGCTCTACAGTTTTATAAGATGCTGGAATTGCTTCTTCATCATCAACTTGAATCTTTAATGGATTCTGAGTTAGCGTTACTTTATATACTCCGTTTGTTAATGTCTGCTTACCCGAAGCACTCATAACATCAATGATTCTATCTTTCCACCATGCTGCTCTTTGTGCAAGCAGCTTAGCTTTCTTAGTAAGTCTATCAGCTTCTTCTTTGCATATCTTAGAATATCCTTCGAGTTCATCACGAATAGAAGCAAGGTCAAATACTTTTGCTATAGTAATAGCATGTACTTTGTCCATATATTCTTCTATTTCTTTGGTGATAACTCCACCAGATTCCTCAAGCATATCATCAAGCTTGCGATATTTTTCTTCATACTTCATTAAGTTCATGTCTGTCTCCTAACAGCAACGTCTACCATACTCTGCTAAGAGTATAGCCTCTGCTATGTTATCATCTGATTTGATTGTTTTAATAAGCTCAGGGAAGAATTGTTTAGCTAGCTTAATAGAGGCAGGCTTGCCTTTCTTCTCAAGCTTAAAATACTTTTTCCATTTTGTTCCATCCACTTCTTCAAACGGAATCTCAAGACTAATCAAGATGCCTATAAGAATACCATAGTTTGTCAATGATGTATGCACTCCCTTTTGTGGATACGTATATGGTATAAGAGTCTTACATCTTGGACATGGCTTTTTACCAATCATTTGTTTGGTAATTTGCTTTTCTATAATAACCTTAGCTCCAATATCTTTTATGTTCTTAAGAATACTAACAAGGTCTTCTCTGTTTTCTTCTTGCGGCATCTTAAAGATAGCAGGGTCTTCTGTCATTATGGCTATGGCTCCCTTCTTTCCTGGGTCTATACCAACGAACATGATACCCCCAT
>SABI01000566.1 GCA_009929055.1 Spirochaetia bacterium
CTGCTGCTGAGAGTGAGTCTGACTTTAGTTCAGATAAGACTTTACTTTATAATCCAGATGGTTATAATATATTGTCTATAGATAATGTATTTGACAGACCAAAGCAAGGTAAACCTAAGTTTGGTTTCTTCTTCCCCTCATATATTAATAGAGCAGGATGTTATAATAAGGATGGTGTGTCAGATGTAGTTAAGGCTTTAATTGAGATTCTTATGGCAAGATATAAAGCTAAATACAGTGCTGACCCTAAATCAGTGTTAAGAGTAATTGCTGAGGACCCTATTACACCAGCAGAAGCTATTATTAAAGTTAAGGCAGCATACTTTCCTATTACTGCTCTTACAGAGAGATTAAGTCAATTAGACCAAGATATACATGCTTATGATGATGTGTATGTAGGTAAGTTGGTGCAGAATAGTAATGGAGTAGAATTTACACCAACCAGTGATGTACCTATCAGAAAGTTTGGTGTAGAGAATGATACTCCGGGTGCTGTGGAAATCTTTGAGATGCCAGAGAAAGATAGAAGTGGAAAGATTCCTCACACAAGATATATTATTGGTCATGACCCTGTAGATAATGACCAAGCTGAATCTTCCTCTCTTTCTTCTACCTTTGTTCTTGACTTATGGACTGATAAGATTGTAGCTGAGTACACTGGTAGGCAATCATTTGCAGATGATAACTTTGAGGTAGTAAGGTTACTATGTTTGTTCTATAATGCAAAATGTCTGTATGAATCAAATAAGAAGGGTATATTTGCTTACTTTAGTAAGATGAATTGTACTCACTTGCTGGCTGATACTCCAGAGTTTTTAAGGGATAAACAGTTAATTAAGTACAGTTCATTTGGTTCTAATGCTAAGGGTGTAAATGCTTCAGCAGCTATCAATGCTTATGCCAATAATCTTATAAGAGACTGGTTGATGAAGCCTGTTACTATTATACAGAATATTGATGGGGAGGATGTAGAAGTAACTATCTATAACCTTAACTTCTTAAGAAACAGGGCATTAATTGAGGAACTAATTGCATTTAACCCAGAGATAAATGTGGATAGAATTAGGGCATTAGGTATGGTTATGTTATATAGAGAGGAGAAGATGGTCCTATATCAAGGAAACCCTTCAAGAGACTCAGAGGAAGTACCAAAGGATTATTTAGGGAATGATAAGTTCTTTACTGAAAATTATAGGGCAGTACAAGCCCCTTTCCAGAAACCCAGTAAATTTAGTACAGAAGGTGCAATTAAATAAACAAATCACTTATGTGCTTGACTAAATGGACTTTTTTACTTACTTTTGTCATAAAATTAAATGATGGAAGACTATGGCAGATTTTTTAAACTTTCCCAGACAAATGCTTCCTTTCTCTAAGAAGACTAAGCAATGGAGAAAGGATTGTCT
>SABI01000567.1 GCA_009929055.1 Spirochaetia bacterium
TTACTCTTTTCAAAAACAAAATTTAGCCCAAAAGAAGCCAATATTACTACTAATGGAATACCAACTACTGTAAATATTCCAAATAATAAGCTACTGCCTCAATTCGCTTATCAATACGTTTCAGCTTCTTCTTATCGACTGTCAGTGCCTCTTTTACCTCAAGAGCGTCTGTTACCATCTTAAGCTCGGCATATATACGTTCTAAAGCTTTTAAGTCCTTCTCTTTAGACTTAGCACTAGCTCTAGCGTTAAACAACTTGGTTGAGATATTATCTAATTCAGCTTCTTTCTGCTTTAAGGTTCTACCAGTTGAAGTCATATCGGCTACTGACATATTAGTAGCCTCGCCAAAGACGTCAATATCAAATAAACTGTTGAGTATTCTCGTGTTCTCTGTCGGAGTATAAGTTACCATATACAAAGGTTCTAGCTGAGTGGTGATATGCACATTGTAATATTCTTGTGAAGTCTCAAACATAGAGAAGCCAAGGTCTTTGATAGCGTCCGGAGTTTCTGTGCCTACCTTATCGAAGAACCTTCTTTTACCGTTTTGTTCTAATGCGTAAGAGTTTTCAGACCCTTTTAACTGAGTGATTGTCACGTCATCATAAGATAAGGATAACTCACAGGTTCTTGTGTCTTTTCTAAGGTAGGCATTGTCCCAACTATTAAATAGTAGGCTATCCAATGCACGGCGTAATGCAGATTTACCACAGTCGGATTTACCCTCTAACACGGTAAACCCTTTTAATGCTACTGTTTGGTTTTTAATAGACTGAAAGTTTTTAATACGTAATTCCATAACTACTTGACCTTTTGAACTATTTAGTTAGTTTCTTTACAGCAACCCTTTGTTTATTATGTAACATATCCAAATAAGACTGTATAACTACTAAGTTAGGTTTCGGAATGCTATCTACATACTTCAAAGATATAGCTGCTAAAGATATTAAATCCTCGCAGTACAACGCAAGCTCCTCTGCAGTCAAGCCTTCTTTATGAATAGCTTTATACAAATTGTTCTCGCTTGTGATTGAAGTAAACAGAGTAGGCTTAACCACCTCTTGGTACTCGCATATTTTCTTAAGAATATAAGACTTGAACTTATTAGGATTGGTGAATACACCTGTAAAAGCAACTCTACCAGTCTGAACTCCAAATATACTTAAGAAAAAGTACTTACTATCTTTGGGATACTCTATAATGTTAACTAGGTTAGCGCTCATAGATAGCTCCTGTCTTAAATAAGACAAGATAGCCTCTTTCTTTGTATCAAAAGAGGCTTCCTCTACTAAGCAAATTGTTGCTTTGTTCAGCATTTGCTATTCCATAAAAGTGATGTTTACGTTAATCTCAAACTTAAGGAAGTTCAGAGACACCTTCTCAATAGGCATTGTAATAATAG
>SABI01000119.1 GCA_009929055.1 Spirochaetia bacterium
ATTTTGCTGACCTCAGCAAAATCGCAATACTGAAAGAAAGCAATTGCGTTTAAGCCGCTTGTAGAAACGAGCCTATGTCCAGTCATTGGCAGATACAAAAGTTTGCAATTATACATCTGTTGTTTATGAAGGGAAAAAGTCGTAAATGTAAATTTCTGAACAAAACAGTATTGCTTCTAACTCATGATTTTGGATCAGTTATTGATTTGGAATATACGATCAAAAGAAAACTGAGTTGTAGTGTTAACTCAACCTATTTAAGATGCAATGAAGAAGGGATACTGTCTGAGAAATTGATACAAAGAAACGATATTATTAGCTGTATTGAAGCAACGAGAAAAATATATACATCTACAGATTACCATATAGCCAGTCGTCTTTCTGCATTGAGAAGATACACTGAAGTAATTGAGGGGAAGAATGATCGATGGAATTATATTTCTTCTGTTTTACACTGTGAAGAACCAGGCAGAATTCTGGAAGATAATTCCAGGCAACCGTTCTCAAAAGAAGAATTATTACAAATTACATCTGAAATTAATGATTTTATAGCAGGGTTTACCCATGATGAAATTGTAGCATTATTTCATGATCGAAACAGTCTGATTGAATCATATAAAAAATCTAAGAAATCATATGAGAAATTGCAAATATTTAGAGTAATACAAGGAAATTCAGGAACAGCCAATGATATAATCAATAAATTTGTAAATGAAACTTTTCATGTGGAAAATGATTATTTGTTTCAACTTGATCCTTTTGAGTTCGAACAGGTTCCAGATTATATAATTAAAGAATGTGACAATTTTTTGATTTAGTATTATCGATCCCAGAGACAAAATTCAATGGACTTCTTCTCCTTCACATGATTTCTTATGAGGGAAAAAAAGTCTTTGTATTTCTAGCGCAATTGTTCTCCTACATCTCTCCACACAGTAGATAATATTGAGTAATCATGTCCTACTTCTATCATATCAATACCTAAGTTTAGATAGTTCTTTGCTTGATCTATCCAAGGGTATCCTACTCCTAACATAGTGTAGACTTTATGGTGTTTTGCTCTTTCTATTATCTTAATTATGCTTTGTTGTACTAAAGGATGATTCATCTCTGGCTTCTCTAGTCCTAGAGATAAAGAGAGATCAGATGCTCCTATTAAAATATAGTCTAGTCCTTTAGTTGAAAGAATCTCATCTATTTCATCTACTGCAGTTTTTGTCTCAACCATCACTCCAACCATAATTTCACTATTACACCAATCTATCCACTCCTTAGAGTTAATTAGGCCATAATGAGCAGATTGATTTAAGTTACTAAAACCCCTCTTTCCAAGAGGAGGGAATTTAGTCCAAGAAATATAATCTTCTACTTCCTTCTTACTCTCAATCTGAGGGATTACTATAGCATGAGCTCCTAGCTCTAAAGCCTTCCTTACTTCATAAGGACTGTCTCTATCAACTCTAATTACAGTGCTCATATTAGAGAGATTTGCAGCTCTTATCATATTCTCTAATGAATCATCTTTTCTCCAAGAATGTTCATTATCAATCCTGCAAAAATCCATACCACTATACCCAGCAATTTGTACGATATCAGGGCTAAAGGAATAGGCACACGTGCCTATTGCATAGCCCTTTTTTTGTATTGTAGCCCTTAACTTGTTTTTCTCTAACATATCTATCCTCATTATTTCTTATTTAAGAAATTCTGCCCCTTTCGAAACTAAAAATTCATCAACCCAAGCTCTATTAATTGTTCTATTTGCTATTTCTTTAAAAGTAACTGATTCAGCAACATTTTGAGCCTTAGCCTTAATAAGTAGACTTGGTGCATCTTCTGGTCTAATAACTACAATACCATCCTTATCAGCACTAATAATGTCACCAGGATGCACTACCTGCCCACCACAGCTAATAGGGAAGTTAATCTCACCAGGACCATTTTTATAAGGTCCTCGAGGATTTACCCCCTTAGCAAATACTGGGAAATCAAGATGCTCTAAAGAATCTACATCTCTAATACACCCATCAAGAATAAACCCTCTTATTCCTCTACTTATAGCGTAACGAAACATAATTTCGCCCATAAGAGCATGAGTAGTAACACCCTCACCATCAACTACAATAATATCACCAGGACTCGCTAAATCAATTGCCTTATGAAGCATAAGATTATCATTCGCTGGAACTCTTACAGTAAAAGCAACTCCTAATACAACTCTTTTCCCATATCCTATTATAGAAGAATCCATACAAGCAATACGACCCATATTGTCACAAATGTTTGCTACAGGAATATCTCTAAAACTCTCTACTAAACTATCATCAGGACGACTAAAAGTTTGGTTTATTCTAAACCCAATATTTGACATATATTCACCTCTTGTTGTTATATTTATTTTATTTTTCTCTTTTCTATTTTTCTTCTATCTCTTTCTTATGTTTTTCTTTTGTTTATTCTAATTTTCTTAAGTTTCTTCTAATCATCACTCGAATCAAATAAGCCACCCTGCTTAATCCTCTTATAGGCACTAAGGATGATACTTATAACTGCAACTGCTAGAAACACAGCTGAAATAGGTTTAGTGATAAATAAACTAAATGAACCTTCTCCTAGAGCAAGACCTCTCCTTAAATTAGTTTCAACAATAGGACCAAGAATGAAACCTAACACAAGAGGGGGTAGGGGGAACTTAAGTCCATTAAGAACTATCCCCAAGATTCCAAATCCTAATAAAGTGTAGACATCAAATACCCTATTATTTGCCCCAAAAGCTCCAACTACACATAAGACAAAGACAAAGGGGAGGAGAATATGACGAGGAATAGATAACAGGCGTGTAAACACCTTAATCCCATAATACTGCATAAAGAGCATCATGAAGTTAGCAATAATAAGAGCAGTAAATATCCCATAGACAATCTTTCCTGAATTGACAAACAATAAAGGACCAGGACGCAGGCCATGGATCATGAACCCACCAAGGAGCATAGCTGTTACTGAGTCTCCTGGAATTCCAAGAGTCATTAAAGGGATAAGGGCTCCACCGATACCAGCATTGTTAGCTGACTCACTAGCCATAAGTCCTTCTATAGAACCCTTACCAAACTCTTCTGGTGTCTTTGATTGATTCTTCGCTGTTACATAAGCAATAATATTTGAAGTACTTGCCCCAATACCTGGAAGCACTCCAATACCAAGACCTATAAGAGAAGATCTAATGAGATTATAGATTTGGCCAAAGAATTCCTTAATAGTAAAACCAAAACCCTTTAGTTTGAAATCAGTTGATGTTTTAAAACTCTGATCATTAGTTGGCTTAATTATCTCTGAAACAGAGTATATCCCAATAAGAACAGGTAGGAGGGCAAACCCCGCATAGAGCTGACGAACATTAAAGGTATAACGAGGGAATGCATCGACTGGAGAAACACCCACCATCGCTACAGCTATTCCTAATACCCCGCTAAGGAGCCCCTTAATAAGAGACTTCTTAGATAAACTTGCTAACATAGTGAGAGCAAAGATAGAAACAGAGAAATATTCATGAGGACCAAACTTAATAGCTATTTTTGCAATAAAAGGGGCAAAGAAAATTAGTAATGTTATCCCAATTGCTCCCCCTACAAAAGAAGAAAAAATTCCAGCTCCTAAAGCTCTGCCAGCTTCACCTTTCTGGGTTAAAGGATAGCCATCAAAACAGGTAGTAATAGAAGCAGGAGTTCCTGGGATATTGAGTAGCACTGCTGCTATTAAACCTCCACTAATTCCTCCAATATAAATACCCATCAATAGAGACATCGCTTGAATAGAACTCATCCCATAGGTAAGAGGCAAAGATAAAGCCACACCCATATTTGCAGTGAGTCCAGGTATTGCACCAAAGACAATACCAACACCCACCCCTAAGAAAATAAAAAGTAATGTAGGTACATTAATTACCGACATAATTCCAGGAATTACTACATCTAACATTGTATGGGCTCCTTAAAGAGAGAAAATACCAGCTGGTAAAAAGATGAGAAAGACATATCTAAATAGGTAGTAAATACCTATCGATAACACAACAGAAAGAATTCCAAAGAGAAGATACTTTCTCTTATTTCTTGGGGACATAACAGTAAAAGCTGCAAACAAAAAGACCATAGAACTGATAATAAAACCGACTCTCTTAAGGATGAGTACATAGATAGTAACCACAGTAAGAAGGGCGAGTACTTGTACGAGATCTTTCTTGTTTATTGTTTCACTAGTCTCAGCACTTTGCTTTTTAAGGGTTAATAGACCTGTGGCGATAAGAAGAATACTAAGGAGTCCCATAATAATAGCAACTACTTGAGGCATGAACTCAGCACCAAGACGCCCTGGAATAGTCGTCTTAATAGAATAAGAACTTGTCATAATTATCGCAGAGAGGATGAGAAATAGAATTCCTGAAAAGATATCACGATACTTAGTGATACGCATGATGTTCTCCTATTCAATGTAGTAAGGTCTCTGGCCCTTTTTAAGAGCCAGAGAACTTACTAGAGATATATACCTTATTTAAAAGATGTCTTAAATTGTTCGAAATATTGAGCGTGAGCTGCAAGGCGTTTAAGTGAATCAGCAGGGTTAGAATAATCAGGTTTTGTCATATATTCATCAGCCTTTGCCTTAAATTCAGCACTCTTTACTACTCTTTCTAGTGCTTGAGTAAAAGTAGTTACTCTCTCTTGAGGTGTCTCTTTTGGGAAGCTAAAGAAGAAGATCTTCACTTGTGATACATCAACCCCTTGTTCTTTGAAAGTTGGCACTTCTGGAAATAGAGGATTTCTTTCATCAGCGAAAATCCCAAGTGGAACCATAGTTCCAGCTTTGATGTGTTCTTGGATAGAACCATACTCTGCTGTTAAGATGTCAATTGAACCACTTAAGAAAGCTTGAAGTTTTTCTGCAGTACCGCCGATATCAACAATATTAAGCTTTGTGCCAGTTACTTTCTCAAAGTCTAAAGCCTGCATGTGAGTTGTAGCTGCTGTTAATACTGGAAAGACTACTTTCCCTGGTCTATTCTTTGCATCTTTTACTACATCTTGAATTGAAGTATATTTGCTTGTTGGAGGAACAGCCCATACAGAGGTAGCAGTAGAGACTGCAATACCTGCAACATTGAAATCAGTATAGGTGAAATCAGTGAGGCCAGTCATGTAGTTAATGAGAGTGTTTGAGTGGTTAAACAATACAGTATAGCCATCAGCCTCTGCTTCATCTTTTACATATGCTGTTGCAATTGTTCCACTTGCTCCATTCATGTTTTGTACAATTACAGGAACATTGAGTTCTTTTTCTAATGCTTGAGCTAACATTCTTGCATTGAGGTCTGTATCCCCACCTGCTCCGTAAGGGACAACAATTGTGATAGGTTTAGCTGGGTAAACCCCATCTTTTTGCCCTTGAGCACTTAGTATTGATACACTTAGTATCAAAATAGATAAAATCACCAAAATTTTCTTCATAGAAATTTCCTCCATTAGTCTAGATAACTAGTAAATAAAGGTATTATTTACTCTTTTATTATTTTGTTATCTGTGTTATAACATATATAACATTGAGTTTAATGCTTGTCAACATCAATTATCAGTATTAATCTGGAAAGAAGTTAATACTGAACAATTGAAGAGTAAGAACACTATACACACAAAAAGGGAAGATTTCATGACAGGGGAAAGAAAACAATTTATCACATCAGCAGAACAGGCATATGAAATCATTTGCGCTAAGATCATCAGCGGGGAATTAAAGCCGGGAGAGAAACTTACTCGTCGTCAGATGGCATCAGTTACAGGTCTTAGTGTAATACCTGTCATAGAAGCATTACACCGCCTTGAGGGGGAGGGCCTTGTGATATCAGAACCCCACTTCGGCTCTCGAGTCATTGATTTAGATGAGAAGATGATTATAGACCGCTTTGCCCTTAGAATGGCGATAGAGTGTCAAGTAATAAGAAACCTTACCATAAAGCATAACCCACGTGATATTGAACAACTAAGAATGCTTGCAAAGAACCTAGACCTATATAAGAGAGATGAAGATGACCAAGATGAGTTTTGGAAATATCACTTTGACTTTCATATTAAGCTAGCCCAACTCAGTAGAGTCGATTCATTTGTGGCCGAACTCAAACGATTAAACCTCTTTGATATCCTCAGAAGAACAATAGTTACCTACACTAAAGTGAAAGGGAAAGAAGTGCCAGAGCGGCACCATGAAAAACTTATTGAAGCGATAGAGAGCGGAGATAGAGAACTCGCAGAAGCAACGATGAGAGAACATATTAATTTCTCTGGTCTTGTAAGAGAAGAGCAGTTTTAATATCTCTTTATTAATAGAGAAGCAACATAATCAGGATATATTGAGAGTTCTTTATCAAGAACACTCAGGTGAACAATAGAGAAAGGGAGAAGAGATGAAGAAAAAGATAGTTATACTCGATGGATACACATTAAACCCAGGAGATATTAGCTGGGATGGATTTCACTCATTAGGAGAAGTTACCCTCCATGAGAGAACTGATAATGCTTCAATTATTGAACGAATTGGGGATGCTGAAATTGTTATTACCAACAAAACACCCCTTGATGCTTCTACAATAGATGCATGTACGAGTATCTCATACATAGGAGTATTAGCTACTGGCTACAACGTAGTTGATGTAGCTCATGCTACAAGTAAAGGAATCGTTGTAACTAATATTCCAACCTACGGAACAACAGCAGTTTCTCAATATGTATTTGCCCTTCTGTTAGAACTAGCCCACCATGTAGGGGAACACTCTAGATCAGTAAAAAATGGGGACTGGAAAAGATCAAAAGATTTTTGTTATTGGAATTACCCCCTTTTTGAACTAAGTGGCAAAACTCTTGGAATTATAGGTCTTGGTAGGATTGGATATGCTACAGCAAAGATAGCTAAAGGTTTTGGAATGAATGTTGTTGCCTATGATGAATACCAAAACAAAGATCTTCAAGGAGATGTGTTTACCTACCTCTCTTTAGATGACCTGTATAAAGTTAGTGATGTTATTAGCCTTCACTGTCCTCTTACTGCTAGTACAACAGGACTAATTAATGAAAATTCTATCAAAAAGATGAAACAAGGAGTCTTTATAATAAATACTTCAAGGGGACCACTCATTAATGAAAAAGACGCAGCAAAAGCCCTCGAAGAAGGACACCTAGGAGGACTCGCGGTAGACGTGTTAACACAAGAGCCACCACGAGAAGAGAATCCACTCCTAGAATCCCCTAAGAGCATAGTAACCCCACATATCGCATGGGCTCCAAAAGAGTCCCGCTCTCGCCTAATGGATATTGCTGTTACTAACCTGAAAAGCTTCCTTGAAGGAAAAATAGTGAATCAAGT
>SABI01000120.1 GCA_009929055.1 Spirochaetia bacterium
CGATTCGGTCTATAAGGGGTTTATGAAGGACCACAGCTTCATAGATAGCATAAGAAGTTCCTACATTCAACACAACAGCCCCTACATCAAGGGGTAATTTACCTGAAGGGATTTCTCTTTTGATTGTTGCTTTCAAAAGCTGTTTTTCATCTCCTTGAGGATATTTCACCTTTAGAGCTACAACATTAATAGGATACCCTTTTTCAGCTATCTTGCTTTTTAAGTGGAGAATTGCATCTTTTTTATTATTTTCTATTCCAATGATAATATTCTTTGGTTGAGTAATCTTTGAAGCAATCATAATCCCTTCTAACACCTCATCTGCTTTTTCAAGCATGAGACGGTGGTCACTTGTAAGATAGGGTTCACACTCTACCCCGTTAATGACAAGGTTATCGACACTCTTACCTTTGGGAACAGAGAGTTTAACGTGGGTAGGAAAGGTTGCCCCTCCTGTTCCAACGACTCCCAAATCTTTGACCATGGTTAATAGGGTACTTGAAGAGAAATCTTTGTAAGGATAACGAGTAGTAAATTCGACCACAGGATTCTCTTCATCTACTGCAAGGACATAGGCACTGCAACTTATTCCATTCATTAAAGTAATTTGCCTAATTTCACTTATCGTTCCATTTAAAGGGGCATGGATATCGGCAGAGATAAAAGAGGATGCTTCTCCAATTTTTTCTCCCATCTTGATGATATCCCCTTTTTCTTTTAAAGGGGTAGCAGGTGCACCAAGGTGCTGACTAAACGGAATAATCAATTCTTTAGGGAGGGGCAAAGTTTCAACTGATTTGTTTTGGCTTAGTTCTTTCTTGCCGTCGGGGTGTATTCCACCCTTTCGAAAAGTCGGCATTTTGTACATGTTGAGTAACTCCTTCTCGTGAGACGTAAAAAATTCACCTATTATGTATACAACAAATAATAGGTTCTTGCTATAACGTCTTTCTATTGTAACTGAAAAAGGGTATAACAGTAAATATGAACCGTATTTTCCGTTACGTTTTTTGGAAACTAAAAGGGGTGAAAGTATACGCTTTGGTAGGAAAGAGCGGAACTGGCAAAAGTTTTAGATCCAAACTCGTTGCTCAAAAGCATAACATCGAATTAATGATCGATGATGGACTCTTAATAAAAGGGGACCGCTTCATTGCAGGTAAATCTGCAAAGAGGGAACAAAACTTTCTCACTGCTGTAAAAACTGCCCTTTTTGATGATGAAGATCATATGAGGGAGACGGTTGCCGCCCTCCAAAGTGAGAAATATCATCGTATTATGATCATTGGAACAAGTGAGAAAATGGTCTATAAAATAGCTGCTCGCCTTAAGCTTCCAGAGCCTGAAAAGATATTTAGAATTGAAGATATTGCCTCTAAAGAAGAGATAGAAACTGCTATGCGTATTCGTTTTACTGAAGGTAAACATGTTATACCTGTCCCCACGATTGAAATTACTCGTAACTATCCACAAATTGTATATGACTCAATGAGGGTCTTCTTTAAAAACAAAAGCCAACTCCCTTGGAAAAAACAACGTGCTTTTGAAAAAACAATAGTGAGACCTGAATTTAGTAAATATGGGAAAATCACCATGAGTGAAGCTGCATTAACCCAGATGGTCATTCACACTCTTGATGAATTTGACCATATGATCAAAGTAAAAAAGGTGAGTATGAGAATTGACCCAGAAGGGTACAACCTTACAGTAAAGCTAAGAGTCCCAATGAAACACCAAATTTCATCAACCCTAAAAGAACTTCAAGATTATATTGGTGAGTCATTAGAGAAATATGGGGGAATATTTGTAGCTGGGGTAAATTTAGAAATTGAAGAGTGGGGATAGAGTTAAGAGAGGACTTTGTTCACCTTAGCTCTTTTCATCCTTGGCCCTTTGTATCTTTTACTCTTCTTATTTTTTACTACTCGTCCTGGAATATGAACTGGTTTTCTCGCCTTGTACCATGTTGGACTAACAACAAACCCCTTCTCTTTCAATAGAGAAGCACATGCTTGTTCAACATCGTAATTGGCAGGAGTAATAGGATGGATGAGCTCTTTTACATGACTAAACATCCTTAAGAAGTACTCTTTGTCCTCCTCTTCCTCTTCTTGATTAATATTCATAATGGGAGCAACAAGGGCACTAATCATGTCACTACGATTAACTACATTGCTTTTGCCACTATGAACATCGTTAACAGACCTATCAAGGAGTTTTAAAGATTGAAGTATGAGTTGAAATGAGGGAGAAAGTGAAATTGAAGGGAGGATGTAGATAAGTATTTTGTGTTTTTGAAGTTGTTCAAAAATAGAAGAGGCATACCCACTACTAAGAATTTTTATCACCTCTTCTGTGATTCTGCTACTCGAAATCCTACTTAAATTCACCCCATCTCGCTTAATAGCACGCTTGACATCAAAAGAGAGAGAAAAATTAGTTGTTACTGAGTACTTAATTGCCCTAATCATCCTTACAGGGTCTTCAATAAAACTCTCGCCTAGGGGAAGAATTGATCTTACTCTCTTTTTCTCCATATCATGCATTGCTCTATTAAAGTCGAGGACATGGCCATCAACAGGATTATAATAGAGGGAATTTATAGTAAAATCCCTCCTCTTTGCATCTTGTTCAACAGTTCCATAGATATCAGAAGGGACATCTGGACTTATTACACCGGATCGAAACGTAGAGACTTCAATGATTTTATCGGGGAAAGTAATATGAACTAACTTAAATCTCTTTCCAATAACACGGGCATTATAAAAAAGTTTTTGAACCTGACGAGGGGTAAAACTTGTTGCTATATCAAAATCTTTTGGTCGTTTATTAAGGAGTAAATCCCTTACTGCCCCCCCTACAATGTAGGCAGTTGCACCAGAAGCATGTAATTTCCTAATAATATATAATGCGTCGCCATCAACTTCTTCTACTTTGATGTGGTGTTCTTCTTGGTCATAGACATTCGCTATGGGAATGTTTACTCCTCGATGATCTTTTTTATAGCGTGTTCGCATTAATTAGTCCTACTAAGTTATCTTATTGCAGTTTATACAGGATTTGTTTACAATCTTAGTATGTATACTAATTTAGTGAAAAAAGCAACAGGAGCTAACATAAACTGATGATTCAAAGTAAAGTACTTAAAGGGTTTCGCGATTCCCTCCCTAGTCAAGAAATTGTAAAAAAACAAATTATTTCTCTCCTTGAGAGAACATTTTCAAGTTATGGATTTGTCCCTATCGATACTCCAGTACTTGAATATACTGAAGTCCTCCTTGGTAAAGGGGGAGGAGAAACAGATAAACAAATCTTCCATTTTGCAGATAATGGAGGACGTGATGTTGCCTTACGATTTGACCTTACTGTCCCTTTTGCCCGCTTTATGGCCCAGCATTATAATGAACTCACCCTCCCCTTTAAACGCTATCATATTAATAAAGTATGGAGGGGAGAGAATCCTCAGAAAGGGAGATACAGAGAGTTCTATCAATGTGATTTTGATATTGTAGGGGTAGATAATGGAGATAGTGATATCGAAATATTGATGATGATGTATTCATCTCTACAGGCTCTACAACTGAAAAACGTTTCAATTCATATCAACCACAGAGGTCTATTAAATTCATTTCTCTCTCACCTTCAGGTCTCTGTCCATTCAGTTGAGATTCTTCGAACAATCGACAAATTACGAAAAATTGGGGAAAGAGAGACTATTAATCTCCTTATTGAGATTATAAAAGATGAACAAAAGGCAAAAAAGATTGTTGAGTTTATTACACCAATAGAGGGTGAAGAGCCCTTTACTACCATAAAAAGACTCACAGAAGTCTCAGGGGGGGAAAGTGAGAGTTCGTCTCGCTTATTAGAAATCTACTCTGCGTTAGTTGACCTAAACATGACTTCGGTTATCGTAATTGACCCCTCTATTACTCGAGGACTCGATTACTACACAGGGATAGTCTATGAAACATTTCTTAACGACCTCCCTGCAATAGGCTCTATTTGTTCAGGGGGGCGTTATAATGATTTAGCATCCCTTTATACAAAAGAGAAACTTCCTGGGGTTGGCTCCTCTATTGGGTTAGACCGCCTTATGAGTGCCCTCGAAGAGTTAGGGAGTCCTTTGTTTGAAAAGAATTCTAGTGCTGATGTGATTATATTTAATACCGACAAACAATCAAAAAAACTATATTTGGATGTTGCTCAAGAACTGAGAAGCTATGGAGTTCGGGTAGATCTCTATGTAAGTGATAAAAAAATTAATCAACAATTTAAATATGCCGAGCAGAATAATATTCCCTATGGATTATTTGTAAAAGAGGAAGAGAATCTTTTACTACGAAACCTTTCTACTCGCCTTGATCATAGTGAGTTGAATAGAAAAGAAATTGCTAAGCTGATCAAAGAAGGTCTTTAAGATATGTTTACCATGCAACACCTCCCTGTTTATAAAAGCAGAGGTGAAATTCTCGATTCCCTTAAAACTCACCAAGTTGTCATCGTAGAGAGCCCCACAGGGAGTGGTAAGACAACACAAATCCCCCTCATTCTTCATGAAAGTGGCTATACTGCTGAGAAGATGGTGGGTATCACTCAACCAAGAAGAATAGCTACCCTATCAGTATGTGACTTTATAAAGAGACAAATTGATGATACTGACTCATTTGTTGGCTATAAAATGAGGTTTAGTGACACCACTACTCCTACTACCCGCCTAAAGATCATGACCGATGGTATTCTTCTCATGGAATTAAAGGCAGATCCTCTTCTTAATCAATACTCAGTTATCTTAGTAGATGAAGCTCATGAGAGAAGCCTTAATATCGATTTTGTCTTAGGATTACTCCTTAACATTGTTAAGGTAAGAAAAGATTTTAAAGTAATTGTCTCTTCAGCTACCATCAACACTTCAATATTTAGTAAATTTTTTAACGATGCCCCTATTATAAGTATCAACGCCCGTATTCACCCTGTAGATATTCACTATTCACCGCTGTATAACCCACGGGACAGATATGAAATTTTTGGTGCGATAGAAGATATCGTTGTTAAGAGTGTCCAAAATTCCCCTGGTGATATCTTAATCTTCTTACCAGGAGAAGCCGATATAAAGATGTGTATGAATCAGTTATCTACCTCTAGTGTAAAAAAAGATCTCGTCATTTATCCCTTATATGGAAGGCTCAGCAAAGAAGAACAAGAAAGAGTCTTTATAAAAACTCCTAAAGGGAAAACAAAAATTGTTATTTCTACTAATATTGCAGAAACAAGTATCACGATAGATGGAATTAAGACAGTAATAGATTCAGGCATTGCTAAGATGAACTATTATAATCAAAAAGATTTCACCTCTTCCCTTATTACCCTACCAATCTCACGCTCCTCATGTGAACAACGTTCAGGAAGGGCGGGAAGAACAAGCCCGGGAGAATGTTACAGAATCTATAGTGAAAAAGATTATCTTATGAGACCTGAGTTTGGCCTTGAAGAGATTCTTCGTACTGATCTTTCTGAAGTAGTGCTTAGGATGTCAGAGTTAGGAATCTTTGAGTATGAGAAGTTTCCGTTCATCACCAAACCAAAGAAATCTGCTATTACTAGTGCTGAAGAAACCTTGCAGTTTATTGGCGCCATTGATCAACACCGTCGCTTAACAAAAGTGGGTGAATATATGGTTCGTTTCCCCCTTTCTCCACGCCACTCGAGGGTGATTGTTGAAGCAATGCTTCATTTTGGGGATGTAATAGAAGAAATTATTATAGCTATTGCCTTTATTTCAAGTAAAACTCCCTTTTTCCTCCCTTCCGGTGAAGAAGATGCTGCAAGAAGTGCTCATCAATCTTTTCAAAATGAAGATGGAGACTTTATCTCATACCTGACAATCTATTACCAGATTCAAAAGATAAAAGGGGTAAAAGAGAAAGAGGCTTTCTGTAAGGCCCATTATCTCGACTTCCCTTCAATGATGGAAATTTTCCATGTAGCCGAGCAAATTGGTCAAATAGTGAGTTCTTTTGAAATCCCTATTGCAAAGGGGGGAAGTAAGAAAAACTATCTTATCTGCCTCGCTTCAGGACTGTTACAATTTGTATGTAAAAAAGATTCAAGAAATATGTATCACAGCGTGACTGCTCAGAAAATTTATATCCATCCCGGCTCTTCTTGGTTTAAACAACTGCCTGAGTACCTTCTTGCAGGTGAAATAGTAATGACGAGTAAAATGTATGCTCGAGGTGTTTCACCCTTAAAAAAAGAGTGGTTAGATGAAATCTCTCCCTCATTACGGATAAAATTGCAGCAAGGTAGTGAAACAGGTAAGTCTAAAAAAGATTCTAAGAAACAAAAAGAAGTCATCCAAGATGCCAAGACCATCTCTATATATGGTTCACAATACCCTGCAATAAGTAGCAAGAAAGGGAGAAAGGTGATAGCAGCCATTCCTTTAAAAGTGGCAAAAGAGCTCTACTACAAGATAGGAAACACAAAGAGTAAAGTGAATAATACCCCTTCAACGATAGTTTTTCAGGACTCCTTTATCCACTTCGGTGCACCATTAATAGAAATAGTCCATATATCACAACTCATTGATGAATCAAAAGGGATTCTCCCTTCTGTTCCTAAAGGGGGCTTTACGAGCTATGCTCCTAAAGAACTCATCGATAACATTGATTGGATTTTAAGTCTCACAAGGGTAAAGAAAGAGAGTAAAAACCTCTACTTTGTACAACTTGACCATAAGGGAAATGGGTATTACCGCTTTGAAACAAATAGAGATGCCTTTGATGCCCTCGATATCTCTTTATATGCCCTCGGTCAAGCAATTGATGAAATAAACCCATCTCAATTTCCACAAGAGGCACAAGCTGTTAAAAAGAAATTTGATGAATTACTCGTTCTTTTCGATCAATTCTAAATGAAAGGGATGATTGTCTCAATTTCTAATGGAAGTAATTGAGGCTCCCCCTGACTTTTCATCACAATAAACCGAACCATCCCTTTTCTTCTTTTTTTATCTCCTTTAAGAGAAGATAAGAAAAGGGGTACATCATCAACTTTATAGGGTGTAGTAAAGTCATACAGTTCAAATAAAGATCTATAGACTTGAGCAAATTCATGACTGCAAAGAGCTAAAGATTCACCTAAAGCAAGAGATTTTATTACTCCCCAATTTAAACCATCCATTATAGCTCCTTTGTTTTGCAATTGAATTTGATTTAAAATATATGGGCTAGATGTACTATCCCAAGTACTTGCTAGAGTACCGTTACCACTGGTAACGGTGGCATTAGAGTTGACATTGATAACTGGACGAGCACCATAGGTGCTAGTCACGCCGTGGTAGTAGGAGTCACCAATATTGTTGACGTCAAAGACATTCGTGGTACTATAAC
>SABI01000568.1 GCA_009929055.1 Spirochaetia bacterium
CTGTGCACAGGCCCGGCCTTGATGTTTCAAAATAAGATTTTGTCTAAAGTTAAAGTTATCTGCCTCAAGCTAGATCTTTGTGTCTTCCCCTATCCCAGGGATAGGGGAAGACTGGGATGGAGATAAAGATAAGGTAAAAGATAATGGTAAATTTAAAAATCAGGCAAACAAAAAACCCCGACGACCGAAGTCGCGGGGTTTTTTGTTTTACCCGATCTTAATTTTGCAATCAAGATTTAGGAAATACCTTGAGGGTATTAATCTTTTTCTAAGCTATAAAACTAGTTTATTAGAAAGCTAGCGATATAGCGCTTGATGTTCGGTCAACCTTTACACCTGCTACAGTTTCAAGAGTTACACGATAGACTCCACTGTCTGCTGAATCAGCAGGATTTAGAGTGTAGTCAAGAGCAAATGTTGCTTCTTTTCCTTCCTCTATGGTGAAGATACCACCTGCTTCTGTTGCATCACCGCTTACTTTTTCCAAGATACCTGTAGCTATAGTTGGATCTGTTCCAGTAACTTTTGCAGTGTAACCTGTTGTTTTTGAGAATACAGTGTTCTTTTCAACAGCTTTAACCTTGAATGTAAATGATACTGTTCCTGGTTTTGTTGCGTTGTTAGGAACTGAAGCAGTAACGTTAGTTACTTCTACTGTAGTGTTTCCTAGTTTCAAAGTTTGTACTTCTCCACTAGCAGCACCTACTAATTTACCACTTGTTACACCATTACCGTTTTGGTCTTCTGCTACAACTCCCTTGTAAATTGCTCTAATAGTATTTCCTTCCGCAAAATTACCATCTAGTTTTAGAAGTCTAGCAACTACCTTGATGGTTGTTGTTTCATCTTTTTCAATGATCAAATCGTCATACAATTCGAATGTTACTTCTTTTGTTGCTACGTCAAATCCTGATGATGGGATTGAGAAGTCTGCTATTGTGCTTGAACCTTTCACTAGTTTCAAATCTGAAAAGATCTTATTTAGATCCTTTCCAGTAGCGGCTAGTTCAACATTAATTTTACTTACTTCCATATGGGGAATTTCACCCACCACGCTGTAGGTCATAGGCACAGGTGTAGTGGTGTCTTTTATTTCTTGCCACAACGCAGCTTTTTGTTCAGTGGTTTCCACTAGAATTTCTTCTGTTTTAATAGCTGGTTCTGCACTAACCGTGCCAAAGAGACTCATAGGTTCGTCAGAAGCTACTTCTGCTCCCGGTTCTCCCCCTAACACTGGCAAAAATCTCTCCCAAAAGTTTCTAAATTGAAGCTCTTCCATCAGGGTCTTTGCTTCGCTAGTCATGCCCTTTAGGGCATAAACACTAAGGTTTGTATCTACAGGTGCATCCAAGCAAATGGTAGCTAAATCTTTAGACATAAGAGCTTGCTCGGTATTAGC
>SABI01000569.1 GCA_009929055.1 Spirochaetia bacterium
GGACATACCCTTTGCGGTTTTCACGGAACATTTCTTAGGGAGATGGATGGAGAGATTTCTCTTCTCAAAGAGCCTGAAGAAAACAAAAGTTGCTGTTGTCCCAAAGAACCTTTAGAAACCATCCGAAAGGATAGGGGATTTGTCCTAACCAAATGGGGAGGTAAGGGAAAGGGAGATGAGGAGACTAACAGCTTAAACACTCCTAGCGCCGGTTATTCAGAAGAGCCTTTGGGTTTTGACGAATTCTTAGGATACATGCGAAATAATATGTTTACCATCTCCGCTATGGCTTTTCAAGATCTTATGAGCCTTGATGGAGAGCGCCTAAAAAGATGTCGAGTTCATGTACTAGCCCAAGACGATCGAGTAATTCCATTTTGTTCCTACAATACGTTATATCGAGAAGAAGACTTGCAAAAAGTGAGGTGCCTACGTTGACAGTAAAAAGACCCGGTGAATTCAGAATCACCAAGGAAGCAGTTGAATTTTGTAATTTCCCTGAAGGTGCTACCATACTGGATATTGGTTGCGGAGAAGGAGATAGTAGCGATTTTCTATCTAAAAATTACAAGCTTAAAGTTACGGGAATCGATATCAATCCTGATACCATTGAGAAAGCAAAAACTCAATACCCTGAGTTAGACTTTAAAGAGGGAGACGGAGAATTTTTAGACGGCTTTGATTCAAGAAGCTATGACGGCGTTATGATGGAATGTGTGTTGTCACAAATAAATCTTCCAATCGAAGCTGCCCATGAAGCCTATTGCGTCCTTAAGGTTGGTGGGAAATTAATATTAAGTGGCCTTTATCACAAAGAACCTACGGAAGAAACCTTGAAAGAAGTCAAGGAAACCGTTGATGCTCATCAAGAGAAACATAAAGCAGGGCTTCTCACTGATGAAGAAAAAGAGCACAGCCCCTCTAAATACAAAGCTAATGGAGTCCTTCTCTTGGATCCCCTAAGGGCTGATTTATACGAAATGGGTTTTGAAGAGCTTTATTTCCAGGATAAGACAGAAGAGCTTGTTACATATGGTGCTGAAATCTTAATGGATAAGGGGTCCCTTGATGGCTTTATCGATGAAAAGGCCAGAAATAAAAAGACCGGATACTTTCTCCTGATTTTAGAGAAGAAGGTTAGATAGTCATTTACCCTATCCAGAAAGATATAATTCTAATAATTGTATATCATATAGCTACCCCGAAAGGAGTTTCATAGTATGGAGCAACGAATTCAAGAGCTTATGTTAAAAGGATACTGCTGTAGCCAGATTATTATGATTTTAGGCTTGGAAAAGCTAGATAAAGAAAATCCTGATTTAGTTAAATCCATGGCCGGGCTATGCAAAGGTATGTGGTTGGGGAAAACATGTGGCACCTTGTCTGCAGCC
>SABI01000570.1 GCA_009929055.1 Spirochaetia bacterium
CAATATAAAAAAATGGGTATACAATTCTTGAGAAAAGAAGAGGCAGAGTACCTAAAATGGAGCGTAAACGTAAGAAAACTTGGGAAGAAATGACAGAACTAGAGCGACTCCAAGAGGAGAATGAACGCTTACGTACCGAGGTAGCCTATCTAAAAAAGTTAAAAGAGTTAGAGAAAAGGGACGAAGTCTTACAGCGAGAAAGGCAGAAACAGTTAGAGAAATGGTTTCAGGAGGATTTCGACTAGATTTACTTCTTGAAACAGCACGTTTAGCTCGCTCGACTTACTATTATCAGTTGAAACAACTAGATGGGCACGACAAAGATAAAGAGACTAAAGGCGAAATTCAAGAAATTTATTATGAGCATAAAGGAAATTATGGCTATCGCCGAATAACTCTGGAATTGAGGAATCGTGGTTTTGTAGTGAACCAGAAGAAGGTCCAACGTCTGATGAAGCTCCTTGGTTTAAGTTCCCAAATTCGTCGTAAACACAAATATTCTTCATACCAAGGAGAAGTTGGCAAGAAAGCAGATAACCTTATTCAACGCCAGTTTGAAGCAGCCAACCCAATGGAAAAGTGCTACACAGATGTGACAGAGTTTGCCATTCCAAATAGCACACATAAATTGTATTTATCGCCTGTTTTAGATGGTTTCAACAGCGAAATTATCGCTTATAATCTCTCAACTTCACCAAACTTAGAACAAGTGAAATCTATGTTAGACCAGTCCTTCACAGAGGAGCATTATGAAAATACAATTCTCCATAGTGACCAGGGATGGCAATACCAACATCAGTATTATCATCAATTTTTAGAGGATAAAGGGATCCAACCGTCCATGTCACGTAAGGGAGATAGTCCAGACAATGGTATGATGGAGTCCTTCTTTGGCATTCTTAAGTCTGAGATGTTTTATGGTTACGAGAAGACGTTTCACTCACTTGAGCAATTGGAACAAGCTATTGTAGACTATATTGATTATTACAACAACAAACGCATTAAGGTAAAATTAAAAGGACTTAGTTCTGTGTAATACAGAACTAAATCCTTTGGATGAATTATTTGTCTAACTTTTTGGGGTCAGTACAGAAGGCATAGAGCTCTTCATTATCATCCCCATGAACTCCTCTATTGTCATTACTTGAGCAAATTCATCGTGTAAGTATACTAGATTTATGGTATGCAGGACCTCTGGATCTATCAAATGACCATCTAAATTGGGTAGGGCAAAACTGGCCGTTGCATCTGAAATAAGTGACGTCTTAAACACTAAATTAGCCGCCATGCGAGTTGTGGTAGACACACAGTGTGGCAAGGTAAAGCCTGCAATAACTAACTTATCAATTCTTTTATCTCTTCGATACTTTTAGATGTTGTATCTATTTCAA
>SABI01000571.1 GCA_009929055.1 Spirochaetia bacterium
TCTTTTACTTCATCGACTTGAGCTAGATTATTTACTTCAACTTGTCCAATTCCAAAAGAGACATTGCCTTGCACATATTTCTTGAAATCACTTTCTATAATATCCTTCTCATTTTCTTGGGTAAGAACTGAAGCAACAGAAAATAAATCTTCACAAAATTGAGTAAAGTTTTCAACTCCTGCTATGTGAGCAAGTTTGGTAGCAGCAACTCTATCGACTTGGGTAGTTGTAGGACTCTTAAGCATAACCGTATCACTAACTATCCCTGACAATAGCAGGTAGGCTGTCTCTTTATCAATCTCAGCTTGCCACCTTAGATACTGATGGTACACTATGGTACATGTGCTTCCGACTGGTTCACTTACAATAAAAATTGGCTTCTTAGTTTTTTCGGCATCAAATCTGTGATGATCTATGATTTCAATCACATCAGCTTCATCCAACCCTTCAACACTCTGTTTTAATTCATTATGATCCATCATAATTACTTTTGCTCGAGGTCTTTCTAGGAAACATCTTCTGGTAACAAACCCAACAAACCTCTCTTTTTCAAAGACAGGCAATCCTCTGAATTCAGAATTTACTAACAAACTTTTTGCATCATCAAAAAGATCATCCACAAAGACTCTAGGTGGTTCAGCACTTACCAGTTGTTCGACCGAAAGACTCATTCTTAATAGGCGAATTGTTTCAGCAGTATCTTCATCACTACGATAGACAACTCCTTTATATGAAGAAAAATCTACTAAAGGCTCTTCATCTCCAACTAAGCCAGTAAGAATAATAGCAGGAAATTGGTTCTCAACTGCGTATTGTAAATGATTTTTTCTATTTCCTACTACTAAGACAGGTAAATCAGGGAGTAATTCATTTAAACGAGTTCGAAATACTTCATATTCCATAGCTCCAGTCATAATATAGGCATCAAAATCTACTTCCGGGTTTCCTTGTACTAATTTTCCATTAATAACTTTTGTAAAGTTAATAGGACAGAAATGATATTTAGGCCTCCCTCTTGAATTCTCTTTTAGGAAATAGAGAGTTATTTCATCGAGAGATAAAAGGCCATGGTAGGTATCTTTATCGAGTAAAGGAACTACTGAAGCGTGGTTCTTCTTTAGGTATCTAACTAATGAATAAACAGGTTCTTCTGGACTTAGAGACCAGTAATCTCTCATCATAACCTGATGAACACGAGATTTGATATCTTTAAGAAAGATTGGAGGAGTCACGTTTACTTTATTAAATTGATTTTTTGTTGTTGCATTCATATGACCGAGACGAATGGGAATATAATTATTCTCACTATCAATCATATTTTTTAACCTTGCATAACACCAAGCAGAACTTACTGAATCGAGATCTGGATTTCGGTGTCCACTAACATAAA
>SABI01000572.1 GCA_009929055.1 Spirochaetia bacterium
CTCTGTTGTTGCTGTAAAGCAAAGATACAAACTTAAAAGCAATTCACAACCAATTCACAAGTGGTCGTCTGAATTGTGATGTAACTTTGCACTATCCAGATAATGAGATGGGAGATTTGGCTTGTGACAAGATTATCAAAGTAAGATTTGATAACCCGTTAGTTTGTCCTAATATTCAAGATGTTATTATAACTGGTGAGATTAGTGATACTATTACTGGGTTGGATGCTTATTCTATTGCAGTTAAAGAGGGATTTGTTGGTTCAAAATCTGAGTGGCTTCAGACACTTAAACAGGCTTCAGAAGATGCTGCTGAAACGGCTAATGAGGCAATTGCTGAATTTGCAGCTGCAGAGGCTGCAAGACAAAGTCAAGAGTCAAATAGACAAACACAAGAACAAGAAAGAGAGAGTGCCGAAAATCTTAGAGACACAGCAGAACAAGGGCGATACAGTGCTGAAAATCTTAGGAATTCTGCTGAATTATTAAGAAACTCTAATGAATCTTCAAGAAACTCTGCTTTTAATTCGGATCAAGCTAATCGCACAACTGCTTTTAATAATGCTGAAACAGCAAGAGCTAATGCTTTTAATACTGCAGAGGGTTTAAGAGAAGATGCGGAAGATTTAAGACACAATGCAGAAGGCATTAGACAAAATCAAGAAGCTACACGTCAATCTCAAGAGGGAACAAGACAAAGTCAAGAAGGAACAAGACAAACCAAAGAAACAGAAAGACTATCTGCTGAAGCTGGGCGTGTATCTGCAGAAGCTACACGTCAATCTCAAGAGGGAACAAGACAAAGTCAAGAAGGAACAAGACAAACTCAAGAGCAAGCAAGACAAGCAACAATAGCAGGATTAACAGCTCAATTTGAAGCTAAAATTGATAAAACATCAATAGTTCAAGATTTTGGAAATGATGGAACAAAAGTAATGAGCCAAAAATCTATTACAGAAGCTCTTGCTAATAATTATTGGTATGGCATAGAATGGGATGTTACTGTTAACACTTCTGCATGCACAAGAATTGGTAATATGGATTTACATAGAACTTTACCAATTCAATCTAAATTCGTCGGATGTTTAGTCAATAAAGACACTACATTTAATAGATTTTTACCGAAAAACTCTTGGGTTGGCGAAACACTTGACGGCTCTGCGGGTCAAGTAATGGGAAGATTAGTTGGATTTTATTATAAAGTTGAAGAAGAAGGTAATATTAGAAGATATAAGATGAGCGAATTGCCTCTTCCTGGTTTCATTTATCAACCAGCATCATTCGTAGGAGCTTACGAAGCTTCTATGAACAATGTTACTGGCGAGCTATCAAGCGTGATGAATGTTAGCCCTGATTATAGAGGCGGCAATAATGACGCAACTAAAGAT
>SABI01000573.1 GCA_009929055.1 Spirochaetia bacterium
TCTACTCCCTCTAAAGGAATTTCATTACTATATTCTATCCCTGCAATAATACCATGGTCATTAGTTCTTACGATAAATCCACGTCCTTCATCAAAAGGCTCTTTACGAATGAAGACAAATAGACCATTTCTCTCAAAACGAGCTTTTTCTTTTCTCTCATAATCATTTATCTGATCTAGTGCTAATTCAAAATCCTCTATAGAAATCTCATCACGTAACACAAAGCTCTCTTTTATACTATCTAAAAATGTAGCTGAAGCGATGAACTCACTACTCTCTTCAAAGAAAGTGACTTCACCATTGTGTTCAAAAGCTATTAATTCATATATCGAAGTAGAGGTCATATCTTCATATTGTTCATAAATGGAAATTTCACAATTATACCAATTAGCCTCACTTAACTGAACAAGCCATCTACTTTTAATAGGAGCTACTTCTAGCTCATATACAAGATCTCTACCAAGAGCCTCTTTTATTTGTGAAATATCCTCTTCTGAGATTGCTTGAGAGGGAAAATTATCGTAGGCAAACCCCATATCTTCATTTCTATAGGTCTCTTCTGGGATGGTGACATCAGCCTCATACTCAAATGAAATAGAAGTAATAACTCCATTTCCATCTGTTTCTACAATCCACGCTTCAATGTCACCAAAAAACTCATCACGAATAAATATCCAAGAGTTTCCTTGAATGAAGAATCCATCATTTGAGTAACTGCCATCTATTGCATAAAGGAGTTCTTGAAATAATAATCCGTCTTCAATACTCTTCAGTCAAAAATCATTGTGTATAGATGCTAAGAACTCATTAGAAGTAAACATTTCATGTTCTGTGCTAAAAAAAGTAAGAACACCCTCATCTTTAAGGACATATTTCCTCACACCAATATCCCAATAGATTTCTGGTATATTAAAGCCAAGAGAAGCCTCATACGCATGAGCACTACTTATCGTATTTAAAGCATTTCCAATAAAAGGCGCTTCTACAGATACGTTCTTAGTATTTTCTAAGGCTTGTGACACTCGTTGAACTGGATTTGCTGATAATGTAATCATTACTGATAAAGCACAGACAACCATAAAGACTTTTTTTACATACTTCATTCATTTCTCTCCTAATCAAAGTGACTGGATAAAGAGTAATAGATCAGGAATCAAGTAAGAAAATTGTGCTAAATTTTTACAAGCCTATTATTCTATCCGTGAACATTTGTTGGCATGTTGTCGCAAACAACTATTGTTTGGTGTTTAATAATACAGCACCATTAGGTCTAAATAAAGAAAAAATTTGGCTATTCGCTAAATCGAGTGGGTAGAACTACATGATGGTTGCTTTAGGGAGTTGAAGATCTCCACAGACGAAATAAATCATAGCCATGAAATTATCCA
>SABI01000574.1 GCA_009929055.1 Spirochaetia bacterium
AAAATAAATCTTCTCTAAAATAAACACCTTTATCAACTTCTAGTAGAACAGAAATTACTTTTTCTAAATCAAATGTTTTGATACTCTTTGCAAATCTTTCTTTCCAAGGTTGATCAACAAATCCTGTAACAGAATAAAGATAGGCATCATTAAGAGTTTTTAAAGCCTTATAGTAAAAGTCCTTAGTTCCAAAGTCTTTGATACTTTTTACACAAGAAACATCTTTCTTTAGAATTTTGAGAATCAAATCAGAAAGTTTCTCATTGGAAAGAAAGCTAAATTCTTTTTCAATTTGCTCCTCGGTCCAAAATTCTCCAAAGACACATCTTTCTAAATTCTGAACTGCCATTCTAATAGAGCCTTCACAATTTTCAGCTATAAGAAAAATACCTTTTGAAAGAAACTCTTCTATCTCTGGAACATCTGGTAGTTTTAAAAACTCTGTTAGTCTAAACAGATACTCTGCAATATCACTTGAGGAAGGAGATCTAAAAGTATAGACATGTCCTCTTGATTGAACAGCTTTGTCAAAAGTTTCAATTGCCATAGTACATAAAATGATATATGTACCTTTTCTTTTCTTCTCAAGAAGCTCAAGAGTTACTCCTTTTCCTGCTTTAGAAAGCTCTTGAGCCTCATCAATAATAATTACTTTATGCTTATCAAACATTGGAGCATTAGATAGACTTCTTCCTAAATTAAGAACATCCTCCTTACTCATACTAGAAGCATCATAGAGTTTCACATCTCTATTAAATTTTTCTTCTCTAATTGCTACTGAAGAAGGAGAAGAAGGATTAGGGCTTTTAATACCATTCTCATCTACTAGAGGATCAGGATCATTTAAAAGAGCAGCAATAATGTAAGCAAGAGTTGTCTTACCTGTACCACTAGCTCCTGAGAATATCATGACTTCTGGAAATTCCATAGTCATGCTTCTCTTTTCCATCTCTGAAAGAATTCCTCTCTGACCTATCATCTCTTCAAATGAAAATGGCCTATTAGTCTGTGTTAACAAGTTCCTTCTTCTCCTTTCTTCTTAATAGTTGTCAGCAAACTCTTTTCCTCTGCTATGTGAAAAACCAATTACTGACTTAACACATCCAGCCTGAAACCCAGAAATTCCAAGATTCAACTCTTCATCTGCCTTACAGATTAAGCCATGAGGAGTATGAATATCTGGATTATATCCTCGATGTAGCGGAGTTGGATCTTCATCAAGGTATTGCATAACTTTTATAGCAATATCAATTACAGCCTTTCCATAAGGATCTTGATTAGCCTTAATTGACCTATCAAGATTTTCTTGATTCACTATTGGCATCTTTGATCTCCCTAAGCTGCAAATACAGTTGAAATTACATTATAGAAATGATTTCTTGTAAGC
>SABI01000575.1 GCA_009929055.1 Spirochaetia bacterium
AGCAATAGTAAAAAAAGGAAAAGTTTTAGGAGAGCAGATTTAAGCTCCAAATGTTTCAAAAGGTTCATTACTTATTAAAGTAGTAAATAGTTGTATTTCAGCTGGTACAGAGATAAGTGGTGTTTCAAATAGTGGAAAGTCACTTATCAAAAGGGCAATGGAACAACCAGAAAATGTAAAAAAAGTCCTTAATATGGTGAAATCTGATGGGATTGCAAGTGTTTACTCAAAAGTTAAGGGCAAACTCGATGGAGGCAATCCTACAGGATATTCCATCAGTGGTGTTGTTATAGCAGTTGGTGAAGGTGTAAGTGACTTCAAAGTTGGAGATAGTGTTGCCGCAGCCGGAGCAGGTCTGGCTAATCATGCAGAGTATGTAGATGTACCACAAAATCTTGTGATGAAAACTCCAAAGGGTATGAGTTTTGAAGATGCTTCTACTGTAACTCTTGGTGGTATCGCTATGCAAGGTGTACGAAGAAGTGATTTGAAACTTGGTGAGATGTGTGTCGTTGTAGGTGCTGGTATACTAGGTCTTCTTGCTGTGCAGATGCTAAGACTTTCAGGTGTGAGAGTAGCAGTTACAGATTTTGATGACAGAAGGCTTGAGATTGCAAAAGAGTATGGAGCGGAGCTTATCATCAATCCATCAAGAGAAGATGTGGTACAAACTATCACAAACTGGAGTGATGGACATGGTGCTGATGCAGTGCTATTTACGGCAGCGACGGGAAGTAGTGAGCCACTTTCTCAAAGCTTTCAGATGTGCAAGAAAAAAGGGAAAGTTATCCTTGTAGGTGTCGTAGGTATGGAGATAAAAAGAGAAGATATGTATGCTAAAGAGCTTGATTTTCTTATCTCTACCTCGTATGGTCCTGGGCGATATGATAAAAACTATGAAGAAAAAGGTTTAGACTATCCATATAGCTATGTACGATGGACCGAAAATAGAAATATGACAGAGTACCTAAGACTTGTTCATACTGGGGCAATTAAGCTTGATAAACTTATTGATGCAAAATACCCAATAGAACAAGTAACAGAAGCTTTTGAATCACTTCAAGCACCAGGGGCAAAACCGCTCATGGTGTTACTTGATTATGGCATGGCTGATCTAGGGCAACTTGAAACTTATCTAAATCACGATAGAAAAGTGGTGTTAAACAATAATCCACTTCAAAAAGATATCATCAAGGTAGCACTTATAGGTGCAGGTGGATTTGCTACAGGTATGCACTTACCAAATATTGCAAAACTATCAAATAAATACAAACTTCATACCGTTATGAACAGAACAGGGCATAAAGCAAAAGCTGTGGCAGAACAATATAAAGCAAACTATGCAACTACAAACTACGAAGATATACTAAATGATAAAGATGTAGAT
>SABI01000576.1 GCA_009929055.1 Spirochaetia bacterium
CGAACAGCTTGATGCGCTGCTGCCAAACTATTTTAAGACCGGCGCTGGGCCCTGACCCTCCGACGCTGGTCTTTTATATTGGCATTTGACGCTTACGATCAAGATGGCATGTTGTGTGTCTAAATCTTGGATTAAGCTGTTTGATGATTTCTTCGTATGTCTGGCCCGCATAACTTAATTCGCTGTATGCTCTGCCCTGTGAATATGGTATCGGCAGGGACAAAAGCGTTCCGTCTGGAAGAATGGGGCTAGGCCTACCACCGTACTTAGAATCAAACCCTTTTCGACTAAGAATCACCTTCATAAATAGAGCCCCTTTATTCTTTTGACTCCATTTTATCAGGTAATACAGCCTATTACAACAATAAAACAACTTATAGTATAGTTAATAATGCTTTTAGCCAGTTTTTAAGAATTACCCGTAGATTTTTATTATTAAATATTGCCTGTATAGTTTAAGGGGAGGTGCTGATCCTTGAACAATGCAATGCTTGGCAGAAGAATCCGTGAAGAGCGCCGCAAACAGGACTTAACACAAGAGAAGCTGGCAGAGGATGTAAATGTTTCGTCTCCATATATTGGGCAGATTGAACGTGGAGAGCGTAGCATCTCATTGGAAACCCTTGTTAACGTCAGCAACCGCCTTGGCGTTACCATCGATTATTTGTTATCCGACTCTCTGGATAACCAAAACGAGTATTTACGCCAGCTATGGGTTAAGCTTGTAAAAAACCGCACCGAAAAAGAGCAGGCAATGATTATTAGTGTAGTAAAAGCTATTGTTAACGGCCTAGAGTAGCAGGGGGGAGTCTCCGCTCTTCCCCTGCCAAGCTAGAACCTTCTCTACATGGGCAGAAATCACCACTAACGCAAATCCGTTATCCCTGCTGGGTAAGTAGCCAGCAAATAGGTATTTCCTCTTATAACGCAATTCTAGGCTTGTTCTAGTGTGAGTACATAGTAAGCAGAAGTATTTCCTTCTAGAATATTAACCTTTGAGCCCTAGGGAAAACGTATGTTCGATTTTGCTCATGGCTTTATCATAATGGAATTAAAAAGAATAGTAAAGAAGAATAGGGTAGCGCCCAATGCGGCGCTATTCTATATTCCGCTGTTCTATGGATAGCGCAATCTACTATGTTTCTAATTGTACGGATATACTATTCGCCTGCTAGATAGAATTCCATGGTCATCTTTATAAAAAAGAGTGGCCCTAACTGGATTAAAGTCATTGTAGCGTACTATTAGACCGAAAACATACTGGTAATGTACATCCATTATGAATGACTTTACAATTTGAGCATCTTCTTGGCTATCCTCATCCTTTTTTGCTTCTATAACTAGTAAGTGTTGGGGGTATTCCTTCTGATCTACTCTAGTATGAAC
>SABI01000577.1 GCA_009929055.1 Spirochaetia bacterium
AGACAGATGATATTCATGGTATTGGTCACTTTTCTGATTTTCTTGGGGTATTCAAAAATCATGATCAATTTCTCCCCTTTTTAGAGAAGACAAATAGCTCACTTTCAATCCCTTTTTCATTGATTAAATCATAAATTTTCTTCAAATACTGTGCAACTTCTTTTATATTCTTATATTACCTGCATTCCCGACATCATTGTAACGAGGGAGGAGTAATCTGAAGAGCATTGAATAGGTCAACCTGCTTTTTAGTTATTTCTCCTACTCGGAGAGATTGTCCTGGGTACTTATAGCATTCAATTACATCTAGTTCATCAAGTAGTCCTTGTAAGGTGTAATCTTTAAAAAGAGAAGCATCATGCATCATCTTCTTTACATATGAAAGATAGATAAGAGCAACAAATTGGACAAAGAGCTTGCCATCTAATGAAGCATCTGATGAGACTCCAGTTCTTCTTAAACTCAGTCGATCTTTTAAATTCCCAAAAGCTTTTTCTACAACATCTTTGTTCCTGTAAAGAGAAAGGGAGTCAATAGGATCTTTTACTTCATTACTCAATAGAACAAAATAGCCATGGTAATCGGATGCAGCAGCTATTGCCTCATTCTTAGGGGTGACAGTAATTCCACGCTTAGGAGTCCTCTTTACTTCAAAGTATTTGTTGTAGAGCTTTTCATGCTCTTTATTTAGTTTATTGCTCAGTAATTCATTTTCTAATTTACCCAATAGTCCGTGAAAATCTCTTTCGCTTTCTACCTTTTTTTCTGCATCAAAGTAAATGTGAAGATACATTCTTCTGTTTTCTTGGATAGTATCTCCTTTGTATGGTCTTGTAAGAGAGAATTCCCACTTAATCATTTTAGACATCACATAGAGGTCATAGTTGCTATTATAATTTTCCCAATTCCTCATAGAAGAGTGGACTTCTTGAACCTCCTTCTTTACAAAGTTGAGAGAGACTTTTGTGGCAACTAAAAATTTTAAATGGTTAGCATAGAGAGCATTAATGTTTTCGCTACTATAGAATCCTCTATCCATTACAAGCTTAATATTTGAATAACCAAGATAATCTAAATCAACTAACAGAGCTTTCACACTTTTTACATCTGTAATGTTTCCAGCTAATTTCCTGTAATAAAGAGGCAGATTACTTGTCTGTCCATACAATAGAGCAAGGTTGATTTGGGGAAGTTTATCATGGTCTTTGTTCACGCCATATGTTACTTGAGAAAGACATTGAGAGTAACTTGAGATGGAGGTTGTATCATAAGCAAGATACTCTTTCTCACTTCTTCGCTTTCCCTGCAGTTTGAAAAAATGACTCTTGTCAGTTTCCCTAATAGAAGCAAATAGCTCACTACTTCTCTGTGAAGGTATTACC
>SABI01000121.1 GCA_009929055.1 Spirochaetia bacterium
ATACCCTTCTCCTCACACGTTACTTCAATCTTCATACAGACGGGATAACATCCTATACCCAGTGGGATAGATGAGGAGGAGGAGGGGAGAGATATAAAAGAGTGGGAGAGAGATATATAAAAAAAATGTTGTTCTGTATAATTATATCAAATTGTGTTGTAATGTTCCAGATCGTTCTTGTTGGTGCTATGATATCAAAATATCACGATAGGAGATCAGCCTATCGTATGTATATTATGTGTAAAAGTTGTATTATCAAATAAAACAAAAACAAAAAATCATTTTGGGAGATAATAAACCCCTAACCCCTCTAAGATAATGTGTTGTGGGGCTTCTGTGTGGTTGTATAATTGAAAACTGAGCGTGTCTATTTCAGACACGGCCGGATTTATTCTCGTATTAATTCACTGTTCTATGTATTGTGTGGGTCTGGTGGGTGGAATGTAGAATATGGGAATGCTTACTATTATCGTTATGACATCCCTGATCTTTGTCAGGATCTCAGGGGAGATCATTCTTCCCTGACGATAACCGATATCCTATCTTGACTAGATCAGAGCTCAGAGAAGATCCTCCTCCAGGATGATGACCGATATCCTATCTTGGCCGGATCGGAGCTTAGAGAAGATCCTCCTCCAGGATGAATGCAGCATACCCTTCTCCTCACATCACTTCAATCTTCATACAGACGGGATAATATCCTATACCCAATGGGATAGATGAGGAGGAGGAGGGGAGAGATATAAAAGAGAGAGAGATATAAAAAATAGAGTGCTATATATTTTTTCATGACCGGAATTCAGAGAAGATCTTCTTCCAGGATGATAACCGATATCCTATCTTGGCCGGATCGGATCTCAGAGGAGATCTTCCATCCGGATAATTGCCAAGAAACTATCTTGACTGGTTATCAGTGATTTTTCAGACATAGAAACACCCCGCCCATACAGAGAGACCGTCTTAAAAGCAAGATATAGGTTTGTATATCAACCCTACAAAGGCAGCTCATCTCAAACGTATGAATACCTTATCCTCTCAGATAAAACCTCTTCCAGGATGCATGCTGCATGTTCCTCCCCCTCTATCACTTCAACAGATGATCTTCCTTCCAGGATGATAACCGGGATATGATCTTTATCAGGATCTCAGAGGAGATCATTCTTCCCGGACGATAACCGGATATGTTCTTGTCCGGATTTCAGAGATGATCTTTTCCAGGATGATAACCAGGATATGATCTTGGCAGCAACTCACATAACTTCAACATATGAAAATTCATCAGTGCACATCTTTTCCAAAACTCCTCTCTATCATATGATGTATGTGTTGTAAGAAGAAAATAAGCTCATATTACGCTTATTTTATATCTCTCCTTGTGTGTGCGTAGTTTTGGAAAAGATGTGCACTAAATACTAATAATGATTATATTGGCTATTTTTTAAAAATCTGCTCTAAAATAGGTTTATTTTTAGTGCACTTCGTTATTTGAGAAGTGCACTGATTTTGATTGAAAATAAATTAGTGCACAACCCTAAGTGCACTGATTTTAATTAAATATGGGCTTGTATATCAACCCTACAAAGGCAGCTCATCTCAAACGTATGAATACCTTATCCTCTCAGATAAATCCTCTTCCAGGATACATGCTGCATACCCTTCTCCTCACACATCACTTCAACAGATAATCTTCCTTCCAGGATGATAACCGGGATATGGTCTTGGCAGCGACTCACATAACTTCAATATATGAAAATTCATAGGGGCACATCTTTTCCAAAACTCCTCTTTATCATATGATGTATGTGTTGTAAGAAGAAAATAAGCTCATATTACGCTTATTTTATATCTCTCCTTGTGTGTGCGTAGTTTTGGAAAAGATGTGCCCCTATAACAAATAATTATTAAATTGGCTTTTTTTTTAAAATCTGCCCTAAAATTGGTTTTTTTATAGGGGCACATAGGTTTTTGAGATGTGCCCCTAAAAATGACTAAAAATAGATAGGGGCACAACCCTATGTGCCCCTAAAAATATTTGACATATTTTTTATTCTGCAGCTGAAAAATCTCGTTCCCATAATCTTTTTCTCATTAAATCCGTGTACTCTCATAGCGTTAAAAAGTCGGTTTTTCTCAGCTCTAGTTAAGGTTTGTTTAGTGTTACTTACAGTTCCACTCTCACTATATCCGGGTGTCTGAATGATTGTCAAACCAACCGGAATATCATTCTTTGCACACCAACCGATATACAACTCCTCAAGCTGATTTCTTGTAAGTCTTTGATCCGGTTTCTCTCCATTTGTTCTCTCAAGATAAGTTGTAATGAAGGATGTGTATTCAAATCCCGCAAGCAATTCATTTTGAGTGGTTTTACAGTATTCAGGTAGTGGACGTAATCCCTCTTTGAGATAAGCTCGTAATTCATCAATTATCATTGAAAATATCTCATCTTTCTCCTGGAGAAGATCATCTTTGAAATTCTTATTCTTATCTTCTTCATTGAATTTGTGCGGGAAAGGAATTGTAAGCAGCCTCCGGAGAAGCGCCTCATCAGGATCTTTGTCAAACCGCGGGAGTTCGTTGGTAACTCCAATGGGTGTACAGATAATTGTCTGTTTTTTTGACTTGGAATACATCTCCCTGAACCGTGAGGTAACAGCATCTCCTGTTAAAGCTTTTATTGTATCCTGGCTTATTCTCCCTCCGTTATGGGTGTTCTCGTCGTCAGATGCTTCTGAGAACAAAAGTACTCTTTTAGGGAGAGCATTATATATCCCGGACGTTGGCCGATCTTCACCGCTAACATAGATCTCTTTTATACTCGCTTCTGTAAGCTGCTCACCCAATACTTCACGCAGAACATCAACAGTTGTCGATTTCCCATTACTCCCGGTTCCCCAAAGGAAGATAAAGACCTGTTCTGGATTTCCAGGATACAATAAATATCCAAGCAGCCGGAGAAAAAATCTCCCTGTATTTATCATCCGGAGTGTTCTCTCCTCCTCAGATAAGTCAGGTGTGATATTATCCGTAAATATTGCTTTCAAATGTTCGGTAAATATCTTAGATCTTTTATCGGGAGTATATTTCCTATCAACGTAAATTGTAGGATATCTCTCTTTTAACTCTTCACACTCCCACATTTCATATATTTTACCTGTTTTACAATCAATTGCGCCATTTTGATAGGTTAAGAGAATTGGATCAGTATTCTTTTCTAAATCAATCCTCATTGTAGATCCCTCTATCATCTTTCTCATAGATGTTTGCTTTGAGTAGTTCATACTCATACTTGCATGAGCTCGGATATTACTAAATACTCCTCTTATTTTTGCATTTTCTTCATCATTATTTGATTTATTTTCCCAATATTTCACTTCTTCATTTATGCTTTTTCCAATGAACCTAACTGCCTTCCCTATCTTCTCTTCTGCAAGTTCCCAATGATTCTTTTCCCAAGCGTACCACATTTCCCTATCTCCGGCATAAATCAGGTATCCCTCACATTCTTTTTCAAATCGAATTGCGTTTCCCTCATCATTCAGGGAATTCAGTACTTTCTCCTCATCAATAAGAAGTTTCCTTGTCATAAATTCCCGTTCCCAAGGGGGAATATCTTTCCCGGTTGGATTTAAACATCTGAGTACGTAATCAGAAGGTACATTGCCCTCTTTCAAAGATTGACAATCATAGAGTGCTTCCCATAAATCATATCTGGATTTACCATCCGTTGTAAACCGGTGGATTATTTCCCCCCCTCTTTCCAGAGTCCAGTGATAAAGATTAATTGAAAGTCCTGTTTTAGATAAATCTCCATTAGGTAGGGGTATTTCTTCGACAGTATCACAAATTACTCTGTAATCTCCAGGTAATTCGATAGGATATATTTTATCAGCTTCATTCCTGTTTGAAATTAATTCTCTTTCGGTTGAGGGTTGGCTGTGATCCGTGAGTACCCCTGTCATGTATCCCCCCTCTTTGATCGTGAATTTGTGCTCCGTTTACTCTTGTCACTAAGATTTTTTCCCTCTTTATAATAGGAAATCTCAGGCATATCATGAGGTTTAAGACGGTAAGCATAATGGATAATTGCCTTAGGTACGGGCCCGGACGTATTATTCTCACACCCGCGTAAACGTTTTAGCCACCGGCCACTTATATTCAATATTTCTTGAATGTCCTGGATGCTGCACCGTTTCACCTCATTCTTTTTAGGAGATATTTTCCTGATTCTTCCTAATACATAACCCCGTGTGCTATTGATCCATTCAATAGTATCTCTTACGTCATTAATTTCCAAATTATTATAATATAAGATACAATCTTGTATCTCCTCTTTTAACAATGGGTTTGTTATAGGGTATGGTCTTCTCAGGGGTTTGTACGGTTTTTCCAGAGAATGAGAATAATCGGGGGTCATGTTCTCACCTCTCCGGGTGCATTGTGAAAGTATCTGCTCACGTTAGCTCCGCCGCTTCTTTGGATACTTACGAAACCTGACTTTTTCAAAACAGAGCGAATTATCCCAGGTGATAGTACTTCTTGACGTTTTGCCCAGGTTACAGATCTGCACGGTTGAAATCCGAGATTAACATACACATCGTTCAATGAAAACAGATGTGACATCTCCTTATCATGATATGCAGCTGCATACGCGGCTTCCCGGATCTTCTCTTCCAAAAAATCCTGACCAACCACTAAATTTAAATGGAAGTTATCTAATATAGATCTCTTGCAGAGCGTTACCTCTATGCAATTATCTTTCTCACCGAGGTTGTTTCCTAACATCCTAACAACCTCCCTCTATTATCAGTTGTCCTCTTTCTCTCAACAACTCAGCGCATAATCCATAGAATGGATCCAGCGTGTTCAATAGTTTTGGATCCGTGATAACGATCACTTCACCTCTCATAAAAACAAGAGGTTTTTTATCTTCATTTGTTGATACTCTAGTGGCGTTGTTCAGTTCCTGTTTAGCGATAGTATTGGACACGCCATTTTTTGATTTCTTTTGAATTAACATGCGTTCTCCTCTTTGATTCTTTCAAGCACACATTTTCTAAGTAATGCTGATCTGGATGTTCGCTCATTTTTTGCGATTTTGTCAAATACCTCTAAATCTGACACCGAAATAACAAAATTGATTGATGTTACCTCCCCAAGAAACTCTGATTCTCTTGATATCATGATTCTATAAGAATAATGGTGCTCATATATTATAAATACCTATGCTCCTCAAAGTATATCAGTACAATTATGAGTGGGAAATTAAACAAACCTATAATGTTACGGCTATCCGAAGAGGTTGTTGAATCTGTGGAACTTGCTGCAAAAGCTGAAGGTTTAATTATTCAAGATTGGATTAGGAAAGCAATAGACTATTATTTGATTAATATGACGAATACCTGTCCTAAATGTCGTACATATAATTCTAGAGATTCAAGATATTGTAAAAAATGTGGTGAAAAATTAACAAATATTCCACAACGTATGGTCAAAGAAATATATGATGTATTAGTGAATTTTACTGTAAGGTTAAGAGATTATACAAATAATCGTGATATTATCAAATCCAATAAGGAATTTGATCTAGTTCAAATACAAAAACTGATTATCCATGCTGAAAATTTAATTAAGACTTGGTCTGATGTGGATATGATTTTTCAAATAAGTAAAGAAGGTATATTACAATCTGACATAGATTCTGAGGTAAAAAAAGATTTAGAGCATCAAACTAGTATTGTTGATGATATTAATTCCAAGATATCTGATATTACTATGGATCTTATTGAATATAAAAAAATAATTGACGAAAATCAAGAATCTCAATCGAAAAATAATTTGGATGAATAATGATAAATCACTTTTTTAAATCTATAGAAAAATAGTAACTTATCCTACACTCCCTTTTTATTTCCCCTTACTTCCAGCAACAGCAAGTAAGAATTGAGGATCACCCATTATCTTCTCTCTCAGATAACTTGCGAGTAATTCAGCTGCATCTCTTGTAGCTGCTGTTAACGGAGCTCCGCACACCTCACAAAGATCCATTGTCGGCCCGTTCACATGCCCGCATTCTTTACATTGGATGGGTTTGAGCTGCCTCTTCTTTGGCTCCTCCTCCTCATCAATATCAATCCCGTTGAGAATGGCCATACTCCTCTCCAAATCGTTGTTCGTGAGATGTTGGTATGTTGCAAGCATGTTTGTATTCACATCTCCCCAGCAGATCAGTTTGATCTGACTCTCCGGAAGCGGGGGTTTTGCCTGGAGAAGATGTGTGATCCGTGAGTGTCTGAAAAGATGCGGCCATACATCCTTCTGGATTCCGGCCCTCTTGGCAATTTCTCTCATCTGTTTGGCAATGGCCGCCCTTGTCATAGGTTTTTTACTTCGATTGATAAATACTAAATTATCCGGATCTTTTACTCCAGGGTATTCATTTATCCATTGAGCATAGTAGGGCTTGGAAACAACAAGAGGGATATACCGAGGTTTACCGGTTTTTTCATTTGTGTTGATCGTACAGAATTTATCCGTTATCTTCACATCACGGAATCTCAGATTACCGATCTCTCCAACCCTCAGAGCTCCTTCATACATTATCCAGAACATGGCTCGATCCCTGGCAGTATGGCAGCTCCCTAAGAAAGACCCTATCTCATCCTCAGTAAGAATATCATCAGCTGTTACTGTATATCTATCATAGGCCGGTGTTTTGATTGCATTGAGTTTGCGGAGATCAAGAGAGATCCGGTCATTCTCAGCAAGCCAAATGAACATTCTCTTTGCCATACGTACACGATCTGCAAAGGTATTCTTAGAATATCTTAGGGTTCCGTCTGGTTTTCTGGCGTTCTGGATCTTGTTGGGTATGGATTGGATATCAACTAAGGTACATTGGAGATAAGAGGGGTGAAAATCAAAGTTCCCGACCAACATAATAATCAGTTTGTAATATCTTCCTGGAGAGAGGTTTGCAGATACTTCTGCCATATATTGATCAATCAGTTCTTTATCGGTTATAGTTATTTTTCCAGATGCCAAGGCAGCCGATAGATGATCCTTGGCCATCCTATAGTAATACTCAGGGGGGTTGTAGAAATTAATATTTTTAGACATTATAATTGATCGTTTGCCGAAATTCTATTTAAATTTAGTGCCCCAGCAACGAACATTAAGTTAGTTTCCCTCTCGCAGCACTGTTTTTTTGATATTTTTTGCAGAATCACCATCTATAATCGTTCAGGATCTTTACCGTTTCTTTTACCCTTTTCTCTAACTGTT
>SABI01000578.1 GCA_009929055.1 Spirochaetia bacterium
GTGCTACTCTGTTGGGATATCGGTGAATAAGGCGAGAAGAAGGAGAGTGAGCAACTTCACATAGAGGATCATTACTCTCTTGTAGGAGATGAGTCAATTCATCTATTGAAGGAACCACCTGAACTCTTATTGGATCATTTTCATCAGAGGGGTCTATAAGGGAGGCATAGTAGTGAGTGATTCTTAAAGGGAGAGAATTCCCCTTATTAGAGTCAAACCATCGTAATTCCTCTTCTTTGAGGGTAATTATTTTTTCTAATTCTTCTTTTGTTTGAATAAAATGCTCATTAGTCATGCTCTTGATGTACTTTATTTTTCTCATCTAGTCCAGTAGATACATTTGTTTTGCATACGAAAGAATTTACTGATACACTAAAATCATCTCTTAAGTGTGAGGATATCATGAAACAAACATCTTCTCGAAAAAGTATGAAAGGATATTACTTAACTACCTTTCTTATCGGTCTTGGCTTCTTTACTATGGGGTTGATGGACCCATTGTATGACACCTATATCCCTATATTTTTAGGAAAATATATTGAGTCAAATGCCCTTATCGGAACCATCATGACTCTCGACAATATGTTCGCAATTTTCTTAATCCCTATCTTTTCTGCTATTAGTGATAGGACAAGAACACGAATTGGAAGAAGAATGCCATTTATTATTACACTCCTTCCGTTAAGTGCTTTTGCTTTTGGCCTTATCCCTTTCGCAGCCCTATCATCCCTTGTATTGTTGATAGTACTTATTTTCGCCCTTAATATTTTCAAACAATCGGTACGAGGGCCAGTAGTAGCTCTCATGCCAGATATCATCCCTGGAGATATTAGGAGTGAAGCTAATGGGGTAATTAATACAATGGGAGGAATAGCCTCTATTGTTGGAACCATAGGACTTGCTAGGCTCATGGATGTAAAGATTAATTTACCTAGTGGCCCAACTGATAACATCCTTGCGTTCCCAATAGCGAGTGTATTAGTAATTATTGCAGTAATATTACTTTTCTTTTTTGTAAAAGAACAAAAAGAGGGAGACTTCGAAAAAGCTGCAAAAGAGAGAATACCTATACTCACTTCTTTAAAACAAATATTTGCTGAAAAAGATAAAAGTGCCTTTTTTGTCTTAATTTCACTCCTCTTTTGGTTTATAGGATACCAAGGAGTACTTCCTTTCGTTGGAAAATATTCAGTTGAAATTCTCCAGACATCAAAAGCAAATGCAGCATTAGCAGCTGGAATGGTAGGAATAGCATATGCCCTTTTTGCAATTCCAAGTGGAATTATCGCCCACAATAAGGGACGAAAGAAAACAATAAGATTTGCCCTTGTTGCCCTCGCTATTGTCCTTATGCTTGTGTTTGTCCATAGCATTGT
>SABI01000122.1 GCA_009929055.1 Spirochaetia bacterium
CAAGGGTTTAACTACTCCAGAGTTTTCTATAGCCCGAATGCCATAATCGAAAGAGACACCAGAACGTTCAAAAGAGCCCATATACCCTCCGAGTTGTTCACTCGACTCTATGAGTATTGTTTTAATTCCACCTTTTGCAATATAGGCGGCACTCGTGAGGCCAGCAATCCCTCCCCCTATAACTACTGCTTCAACCGATCGATTCATCTTATCATTCTCCATATGCTGTTATCATTTCATTCAGTTGTTTTATAGGAACTACTTTACCATGGATTTCTTGGGCAACACACACTTTTTCACATAATGAATCACAATCTTTACATGCTAAGGTAGTTTTTCCATCTAATGTTAATGCTTTTTTCGCCCCTAAGATATTTCCACTCTCTAACTTTCTCATGATGTGGACAATTTCATACTTTGCAGGGCACGCATTCACACAAGGCATTGAGATGCACCATTGGCAAAGAGTTGCTTTATCATGCATGAGAATTAACTTATCTTCTTTTATTGCATTGAGGGAAGGGATAACTCTATTTCCTTCTTTTCTTAAAGAAGGGCCACTATGTTCATACAATTTCACTCGCTCTTTTGTGTGTTCATTATAGCGAAATTCTTTTTCCTTCATTTTTCTCAAAATGAGATTAGCTGCAGATATTCCACTGATAGTAACGGCTGGAGAACCTGTTCCCATCACCGTAGACTCTCCTACAAAGTAGAAAGAATCCCACTCTCCTTGGGCGTGATGTCTATTAAGCAAATCTTGCCCAATACGTTGTTTTGGCCCTACTACCGCCCCCTTCTCTTTTAAGGTAAAGTTTTCAATAGTGGTGGGGGTAGCAAGAACGACCTCTTTTACATGTTCACTAAAGTGAGGATAGTGGGCATCCATGCTAGCGAGCATCCTCTGTATCTCTTCTTTTTTCTGTTTATCATAGGCCTCTTTTTGATTCATTTTCTCTGTTGGATGAGGCCAAGAGCGCAAGGAAGGACCAATAGCGGTAACAATGTGCTCATCTTCATTGCAGATAGAAGGATCACTTAAACTAAAAGCGTAGGTAGTAATCTCTTTTTCATCTAACTTATCGGGTTCATCTCCCATCATTTCAATAGGGAGAGTTCCTTCAGGAAGTCCTTTTTTATCAACAACACAATAGAGGGCAATAGAGGGGTAAGACATTTCTAGGGCGAGAACTTTTTCTACTCTCTTAGGATCAATATATTTTTTATCTATCATATCGGTATACAGGGGTTTAAGAACCCCACCGTAGATAATATTATCAGCAAACACATCAAATTCTTCATTGCCAGTTTTGATATGAACACCAATAGGCTTGTTATTCTCAAAGAGGATCTTAGTTACTAAGTGACGATAATAGTAATCGACTCCATATTTCTCCCCAGCTTTTTCTAACTTTAAAGGAACCTGTAAACTTCCTCCAAGTGGATAAAAAGAGCCCCCTACATGGTTTTCTATAAACATCGTAATAGCAAGGATTGCGGGAGTTTCATCAAGGAGAGTATAGCAATAGGTGCTAGTGAGTTTACTAAAGTATTTAATTACCTCTTCATCTTTAATAAACTTTCTCACAACAGAGCCAGCACTCTTTTTGAGTAATGGCAATAATTTCATGAGTCTAAGCGGATGGATCAACAAGGTTTTTAGATTATCACTCATTTTCATCTCTGATGGGGATAAATAGGTACTATCAGCTGCTATCACATGGGTATAAAGATCATCAATATACGAATAAAACGCCCTTATTTGATCAATAGCATCGGGAAAAAGGGTTTGTAATCGAGTAAAATAATCTTCAAAGTTTTTATGAAATAAAATAGGAAACCCATCATAGATAAGGCGATATAAATACTCATGACGAATTATTTCAATATCTTCTTCTAATTCATTAAAAACAAAACGATGAGGATTAAACCCAGACTCTCCAAAGCCAAACATCATCGCTGTCCCTTGGTCTACTGTTCTCCCTTTTAAGCGAAAAGCACCACAAGAGCCTCCTGGATAATCATTTCTTTCAAACAGGGCAACAGATAATCCTTTTTTAGCGAGAAGGGCTGCACTCGTAAGAGAAGAGATTCCTCCTCCAATAACTATAACCTCATATTTCTTTTTCATCGCACGATCCTTTTCACTTTTACCTCTATTTATCTACCAATGAACTATAGGAGTTCTGGCAGCTCTTACTTCATCAACTCTTTTAACACTTTTGGAATGAGGACTCTCCTTAAAAGGGGTCTCTTTCAACAAAGCCTCATTCACTATCTCTAACAGGGCATCAACAAAAGCATCAAGATCCTCTAAAGATTCAGTTTCAGTGGGTTCTATCATCATAGCTTCACTCACAATTAGTGGAAAATAAATTGTGGGAGGATGAAATCCTTTATCAATCAGCGCTTTTGCTATATCGAGAGTGGTTGTCCCACTTTTCTCTTTGAGCTCTTTACATGAAAACACTACTTCATGAAGATGATTCCCTGTATGAGAAAGAGGAATTGTTCCCTTCAATCGTCCCTTCATATAATTAGCATTTAATACAGCCATCATTGCACTATGGGTAAGTCCTTCATCTCCAAGGTATGTTATGTAGCTAAAGGCACGTAACAACACAAGGAAATTCCCCCAAAAACCTAATGTTTTTCCTATACTGGTAAGTGGTTCAAAAGAGAACTCTAAAGATTCACCCTTATCTATTATACGGGGGAATGGGAGAAATGGGGAAAGAATTTTCTTCACAAGAACTGGTCCTGCTCCAGGGCCTCCTCCACCATGAGGAGTTGAGAATGTTTTATGTACGTTAACGTGCATCACATCAAAACCCATCTCTCCCGGTTTTACAATATTCATTATTGCATTAAGATTTGCTCCATCATAGTAAAGAAGGGCACCCGAGGCGTGAACAAGATTAGCTATTTCTTTAATATCATCTTCATATAAACCAAGGGTATTTGGATTAGTTAACATGATTGCAGCTATGTTTTCATTGAGGAATAAAGGTAATGCTTTCACATCAACTTGGCCCCTCTTATTTACAGGAATCTCCACTACTTCCATATTACAAAAAGAAGCCGATGCTGGGTTAGTTCCATGAGCATTAGAGGGGATAAGAACGGTGTTACGGTGAGCTTCATTTCGACTTCTATAATAGGACTTAATAAGATGGAGTCCTATATATTCTCCCTGTGCTCCACCAGCACTTTGTAGAGTTCCATCATCCATTCCTACTATCGAGCACAGGCCCTTAAGGAGTGAATTCATCACAAACAAAGAGCCTTGAGTGGTTGACGAGTCTTGAAGTGGATGAATATCAGTAAAGAGAGGATTACGGGCAATTTCTTCATTCACTTTTGGATTATATTTCATGGTACACGAACCAAGAGGATACATTCCTTGCTCTACATTAAAGGTATCTGCTGCGAGGAGGGTAAAGTGGCGAACCACTTCTAATTCCCCCAATGAAGGAAGAACAGGGGCATTCTCTTGGCGCACACGTATTGGAAGAGGAGGGAAAGAAGGAACATCGCTAGGAGGCAACTGGTACCCATTTTTACCTATTGTTGAGAGTTCACTTAAAAGTTTATTCATTGAAGGGCCTCCTTAAGAAGGGTAACAAAGAGGTCTATCTCTTCTTTGGTATGCTTTTCTGTTACCGCCACTAAGAGGGTAGCACTATCTTCTAAACTGTGGGTAAACTTATAGAGAGGAACACCAATATAAACTCCTTTTGACAAGAAGTATTTAATAACAGATTCCATCACCTTAACACTCTCAAAAACCAATGGGAATTCACAGAAAAAAGCGATAGTCCCAGAAACAACGACATGCTCAACTTTCTGTAATTCACTATGAAGATAATGAGCTTTATCATAGCTCTGTTTTGCTACTTCTTTAAACCCAGCATCTCCTACTAAAGCAAGATAGATGGTACTTGTGAGGGCAAAGTGGGCATGGTTTGAACAGATGTTGCTTGTTGATCTATACCTTGTAATATGTTGCTCTCTCGCTTGGAGGGTGAGACAAAAAGCTCTTTTGCCTTCCATATCAACAGTTTGCCCAACAATTCTTCCTGGTATTTTTCTCATAAGAGGTGAATCAACACTCATATACCCACATGTAGCTCCCCCAAAGGCTAATGGGAGGCCTAATGTTTGAGTATCACCTATAGCGATATCAGCACCCCACTGACGAGCATTCTTTTGCAAAGCAACACTCAAGGGATCACTAGAAATAGCAAACAATCCTTTGTGAGAATGTACAATAGATGCTACTTCACTATAGTCTTCTATAAAGCCGTAACGATTAGGTGACTGAACTAATAAGCCCATCACCTCTTCACTCATCAACTCTTTAACTCTATCAACATCTACAGATCCTCTACACATACCGACATAGATTAATTCTATATCTTGAAGTACTGCCCATGTGGTGATTACTATAATAGTAAAGGGGTGAAGGGTGGATGAAATTAAGACCTTTTTCCTCTTCTTCTGTGTGTGGCACATCAGGTTAATCGCCTCTACTGCTGCACTGTGTCCGTCGTAGAGGGAGGCATTAGCTACATCGAGTCCTGTAAGGGTGGTGATGTAACTTTGAAACTCAAAGATGGCTTGAAGGTATCCTTGAGAGGTTTCAGCTTGGTATGGGGTGTAGGAGGTAACAAACTGAGGAAGTGAGGCAAGGGCATTAACAGCTGAGGGGATAATGTGAGAGTAGATACCAAAGCCTAAGAAAGAGAGGCCTCTTTTATTCTTATTGGCAATTTTTTCGAAGTATCTTCTTAATTCTTCTTCACTCATCCCCTTACTACTATCTTCGTTTGAAGAGAGAAAGATGCCATCGATATGAGAAAAAAGATCACTGACTTTTTTCACACCAATGGCATCTAGCATATGCTGTACCTGATCTAAACTATGTGGTACGTATGTATACATTGAAGTTCCTTTTATATCGCAATAATTGATAGTCTAATAGAACTTCTTACCTCGTGCAATCACAAATAGATATATTTATTTACTCCACTTTAAGCCAACACTTGCTGTAAGGGTAGCAATGTTGTTTTGAGTATATTCATAACTACTTACTGTCCACACATCATCATCATCGTATTGGCTTACACCATTACTTGTTCCACCAAAGAACCGAGCAACTCCAAATAAAGAGTATCCATTACCAATATCATAACTAGCCCTTAGGGAAGCATCGAGTATAGATCCCTCAAACTCAAAATCTGCCCCATTAAAGAATGCACTACTAGCATAAATACCTGCGATATCAGCACTCAAGGTGAGTCCAAAAGGAAAGGAATATTCACTGTAGATAGCAAGGGCAGGAACTACCCCTAAGTTTTGAGAAACATAGAGTTGATTTTCTCCACCAGTGAGAGACTCAAATCTAATTGATGCATTTCTTAGTTGAACAACAACTCCAAGACCAAGGACTGCATTGTCTACCTTACTAAGTACATCATAGGTATAACTTACCCTGTAGAAAGGGAAAGAGTAGAGGAGCTTCATAGGGGTACCTGCTACAAAGGTCATTGGCCCAGTACCAGTAACATTTTCTCCAACTTTAACGTCAGTTCTAAATGTAACATTGGTCTCTACCAATAGAGGTTGGTAGGTAAACCATACTCTGTGGTTTTTAGCAATTGTTGCCCCTACTGCGTAGCGAGAGAAGGGAAGAAGGAGTTCTTGTCCCCCTTGGTTTCTAAAATCAAACTGAGTGGAAGTGCCACCAGCTGGAGCTGGCCCGTTTTGATACGTGTGAGAGAGAATTGCTATTGCACCTTGTTCTGTTTCAACAAAGGGTTCAAAGCTAAAAGCTGAAAGGGGTAATAACATAGTAAGAGTGATAAGAATTAGTAATGTGCGTTTCATAATGTATCCTCCTAGGATGAAAAGCTTTTGTTCTAATCGAGAGTCTCGATATATTCTTTATAGGAAGCAGCATCGAGTAAAGCATCTATTTCAGCTTGATCGAAATCTACTAAAGTATATAAATGGTGCTTGTAGCTGTTTTCGTTAATAACTTCTGGGTTGTCGTTTAAATCTTCATTTACTTCATCAATAGTTCCATTAATTGGGTTATAAATAGCACTTGCTGCTTTTACAGATTCAATATTAGCAACTTCTTGATTAGCTTCAACGACATCTCCTACTTCTGGTAGTTCTACGTAGACTATTTCCCCTAAACTTTCTTGGGCATAGTCGGTAATACCAATATAGGCAATATCGTCATCAACTCGAACCCATTCATGCTCTTTTGAATACTTTAATTGTGATGGAATTTTACTCATCCTCTTCTCCTAAAAAATAATATTATTGAACATACTTAAGTAGTAACGACTGGTCAAGTTCTGGATATAAAAGATATGCATCAAGGAGAGTTTGAACCCTCTTCTTTGCTTCTTCTTGGACACTCTTGTCTGTAACGTATCGAGCCTTGCTCTCTTCGCCCTCTTTTGCCCCTTTAGTTATAATAGCAGGCTTTGTATGAGATAACACTAAATAAATTATTGAAGCAATCTCTTTCATCTCTTCTTTTCCCATACCTAAGGTAGTAACTGCAGGGGTACCAACTCTTAAGCCACTAGTGTACCAAGGACCATTTTCATCAAATGGGAGGGCATTTCTATTTAATGTAATTCCGCATTCTCTTAAGGCACTCTCCCCTTGCCGTCCATTAATCCCAAAACTTCTCACATCCAGAAGCATAAGGTGGTTATCTGTACCTCCTGTTGCTACAGTGATTCCTAATTCTTGGCAATATGCGGCTAGAGCCCTTGCATTATCTACTATTTTTTGGGCATAGGAGGGGAAGCTTTCATCTAACGCTTCTGTAAAAGCAACAGCTTTGGCAGCAATGACATGAGGAAGAGGGCCACCAATAACAAGAGGACATCCTTTATCGACGCTATCGGCAAACTCGGATGTACATAAGACCATACCACCACGAGGCCCTCTAAGGGTCTTATGGGTAGTTGTTGTCACTACATCAGCGTGCAGAACTGGGTCATAATCTCCACTCATCACTTTACCCGCGACGAGCCCAGCAAAATGAGCCATATCTACCATGAATACGGCCCCAACTTCAGTAGCAATTTCTTTCATCTTTTTAAAATTGATTAATCTAGGGTAAGCGCTATAGCCTGCTAAAAGAATAAGGGGTTTAATTTCTTTAGCGAGGCGCCTAATTTCTTCATAATCAAGAAGTCCACTCTCTCTGTCTACTGTAT
>SABI01000579.1 GCA_009929055.1 Spirochaetia bacterium
TATGGGTCACGTTGACCACGGAAAAACCACTTTAACTGCGGCTATTTTAAATACCTTATCCCGACAAGGGGAAGGTTTTGGTGCTAAAATTAAAGGAGTTGAAGAAATTGATAACGCTCCAGAAGAAAAAGCTCGTGGAATAACGATAGCTCTTTCTCACAGTGAGTACTGGACTCCTAATCGTCACTATGCTCACGTTGATATGCCTGGGCACGCTGACTATATTAAAAACATGATTACTGGAGCAGCTCAAACAGATGGAGCCATTATTGTTGTGGCTGCAACTGATGGAGTTATGCCTCAAACAAGAGAGCACATACTTTTAGCTAAGCAGGTTAATGTGCCTAAGATTGTTGTCTTCTTAAACAAGTGTGATATGGTTGACGACAAAGATATGATTGACTTAGTTGAAGAAGAAGTTCGCGAACTTCTAACAAGCCAAGGTTTTGATGGAGCTGGAGCTCCTGTTATTAGAGGATCTGCTTTGAAAGCATTAGAATCAGCTGATAATAATGATGAATGGGCAAAGAAAATACTAGAATTAGTAGAAGCCCTTGATTCTTATATTCCTGTTCCAGAGAGAGACACCTCAAAACCTTTCTTAATGCCGATAGAAGATATTTTCTCAATTGAAGGACGAGGAACTGTTGTTACTGGAAAAATAGAAAGAGGAATTATCCATGTTGGAGATGAAGTTGAAATTGTTGGAATTAAAGAAACAACCAAAACAACAGTTACAGGAATAGAAATGTTCAATAAAAGCTTAAAAGAAGGTATGGCTGGAGATAATGCTGGAATACTTCTTCGCGGAACAAAGAAGGAAGATGTTAACAGAGGACAAGTTTTGTCTCAACCAGGAACAGTTACTCCTCATTCTGAGTTTGAATGTAATGTTTATGTCTTAAAGAAAGAGGAAGGAGGTCGTCACACTCCATTCTTTACCGGATACAAGCCTCAATTCTATGTTAGAACAACAGATGTGACTGGAGAAGCAGCATTACCAGCAGGAACAGAAATGGTTATGCCGGGAGATAATGTTACCCTAACAGTTAAACTAGTTAATCCAGTAGCCATGGAAGAACAAATGCACTTTGCTATCCGAGAAGGAGGTAAAACAGTTGGAGCTGGAGTTGTTACTAAGATCATCAAATAAAAGGGAGTTTAATAAAGTTGAAAAAGTTATAAGGTTTTTCAGTTTCTGTTAGCTTTACAAACTTTTGACTTTATAAACTTTACAACTCAATTATGCCAACAACAAAAGTTACAAAACCTAAGAAGGGTAAAGAAGATGCGGTCGTTCAACTGCGGATTAGAGTTAGAGCCTACGAGAATAAGATTCTTGACACTTCAGTCAAGCAGATTATTGA
>SABI01000123.1 GCA_009929055.1 Spirochaetia bacterium
TCTTTAAGTTTGAAATATCCTAACCATCTTCCACCAAGTTGATACCAATCCCACTTAGCATTAGCATTTTCAAAGTATCCATACTTGAAAATAGGATTTCCTTCTTCATCCAATTTACCTGTATCCACCTTTTCTGTAAAACCCTTATAATTTCTCATAAAACTTTCAAAAGTTGGATAAAATGCAGTGAAAGGCACTTCTACCTTAACACTATCTTCAGGATACTCATAAACCTGCTTAAATCCCTCCCCTACTCTAAAACGGTCGTCATATAAAGAAATAAGTTTCTGCTCTCCATCCACTGTCTGAGCTAAAACTTTAATTTTACCAGACTTGTACTCTTCTATAGACTCTGTTTCTACATCAAAGAACTGCAAGTATTCTGGGGGACAAGTACCACTATTATTCTCTTGAAAGGGGGCAAGCTTCTCTTCGGGATTATCCCCGAAAACGACTACTACAAAATGACTCATTTGTTTCTCCTTTGAACTTTCGTTCAGTTAGTTTATTTATGTAGACTTAATCTACACTTCTACTATTATTGCATTATCATCCACTAAATCTTCTAATTCAAACTCATCACTAATATGAGAAATAATAGGATAATTCTTTTCACCAAAAGTCCACCCTATAAAGCCTTTACCCTTATCTGTAGAATCTCTGGAATTAAGTATAGATACCGCCATTAGATTTCTTTCCACCATTTCAGGAGTTCTATTAATAGCTAAAGAGAAATCAACATCTGATAATAAAGAAAGTTTTCCAAAAGCTATCTGGCTCTTCTTTAAATCATCTGTATCTACCGCATTTGACTGCCAAGTATATCCAATAGTAACTCCAAAATCTTTTGACCATCTGGCAATAGTTTTAGTAACTTGCGCAACTTCTTTCCAGTCATAAGTTTTAGCCCAAAGATATGCACCATCAATAAGTACTACTTCTGGTCTATATTCTTTTATGTAGGCAGGAATGGCATCAAGAGTATGGTTTTTCTCATAAACTATCTTAATAGTTCCTGATTGAGTATCCTTAATTTCAGAAACTTCTTTCTTCCACCTAATTACTTCCTCTTCTTCAAGTCTACCTGTGCGTAATTTTTGGTAGTCTAAGTCAAACCTAATAGAGTCAAGCCTATTTCTAAATGCGCTGTCGGATATCTCTTTAGTAATTATAATGCTACTCGCTCCCTGCTCTCTTAGGATATTAGCTAAGTGGGATAAAAACCAAGTTTTACCTACCTTCTGTGAGGCTATTATAGCGAAGTTACTCCCGCAAGATATTCCACCCAATGCGTTATCTAATATAGGTATTCCTAAAGAATAGTAAGTCCCTTCCGCCCTTTCCTGATAGGTTATAAACCTGTCTCCGACCTCTGTAAAGTCTATAACAGAAGAACCAGAACGTTTTTGAAGTATTTCAGAAAGACCTACCATTACTTTAGGAATCCACTCAGACATTGACTTAGGTTGTTCTAGTAAAATCTGTCTTGCCCTTATCTTTGCAAAATCTTCAAAGAATTTATCAAGTACATATCCATAATCGTAGCACTCGTCTGTAAACTTAAACTCTGGAAATTCTTCCCTTAACAAGTTCTCTGTTATAGTATATCCGTCTTTAGAACATTTAAGTATCCACCCCAATATGTTAGGGAAGGCTACAAAATCACTGGAAACAAATCCCTGTTTTACAAAATCCCCTACTTTGTTCTGCCGTATCATTGCCGTAATTAACTTACGTTCTACATCAATCATTAAATCTACCTCAGTCGATTTCGATATTTATACCAATATTTCTTACAAAAGGAGAGTGTGTCTCTACCCCTAAAAGCTCGCTTAATACTTTATCTGTTTCAGTCTCATCATCACAGACCTCTAATACAGGCGTCTCCACCTTTACTACCTTATTAGTATCAAAAAGAGATAAAACCCCTTTATCAAAAAATACTTTATTCTTCTTGGACATTTTCAAACCCCGTTACAACAAGCTGTCCATTCTTCATTATAACTTCAACTACTTCAATTTGTGCAAGCTCGGAGTAAAATTTAATTAGCCTACTATTTGACCCAAAGTTAGCAATTTCCATAATCTTCTTATCCAAAATTCCATTAAAAGAGCCTTTGTACCGACCAGCTAAACATAGCCCAATATTGTTAATATCATCTATATAAAAATTCTGAACCTCATAATCTTCATATCCCGTAAACAGTATTTGAATAAACTCAGGAAAGAATATCCTTAACTGCTCAGAAAGCTCCTTAAAAAATACATGTTGGTCTAAAGGTTCTCCTCCTGAGAAAACAATATACTTAGTATCCTGATTAGCCTCAGCAAGCTCTAAGACATCATTTAAGACCTCTTTTACCGTTTTAGGTACAGAATCCTCAACTAACCATAGATGGGGGTTTATACAGCCCTCACATTTGTGATTGCACCCTCTAAACCAAATACCTATTGCAGGCTCAGGAGTTAGATGATAGATATACTCCATCCTCTCAATATAACCCAATAAGTTATTTTCCATTATTTTTCTCCCACTCTTCATACTCATTAACGTTCTTAATCATCTTCCTCTCCTTCTCTGTTTACGATTAAGTAGTATTTGATTGTCCCAAGCACGTTCCGCATCCTCTATAGTATCATAGTAATCAGTAGTAGCACTACATTGAGAGCACCATACAACATTACCATAACTATTGCAGCTAGCAACAGGCTTTTCAGTGGTTTTACATCTTGGGCACTGAACTTTTAGTTCATTTTCTATCATAGCTTTTACAGTATCAGTCTTTCCAACTTGCCTCGAACATAAAACTAATTCTTTTTTCGGAATTCTTTCCATGCAGATATCCCCACAATTATCCATGACATAATTACCATAAACCGAGCAGTAACTACTTCTGGTAGTTCTCCTAATACTTCTGTTACAACCGCACAAAGTATCAGAAACATAGCAAACAGAACTGCATATATTAGACCAATCAATCTAACTAACATTTTAACTCCTAAGAAAAATACTTCTTAATAACGTCTTCCTTTAAGTTAATATATTCATTATCTTCAGAAATTTGAGTTACTAACCCGAACTTCATCAAATCTGGGTAGAAAGTATTGAAATCATCTCTCTGTAGTTCAGAAAGAATTATAGTTAATTTTCCCTGCGTCTTTCTATATTTGATAAGGGGGTTTATTAAGTTCCTTACTCTCTCTTCATTATTGTCAATCACGAGTACTAACAAAGGGGAAGCTTCTAACTGCTTAATAAGTTTTGACCGCTTATCATCATACATATAAGAGATAGACTTTATTCCTTCAGACCTAACTTGATGAACTGTGTATTTCTCTTTAAACTGCTCTATCACTTTTTGCACAAGGGATTCTTTTCCACCGCCAAAAGGAGAAATAATTATCCACAACTTTAGTTCCTTGAAAGGAGCAAAGTCATGCTCTTTCATCTTATTGTATATGTTTTCAATCATGCAAATCACCTAAATTGATATATACGTCCTTTAATACTATAACTTCTTTAACAAGGCTATCTTTTGAAAGAATTAAGTAGGGTACATATTTAACACCACCATCTTTTACCTTAATTAGAAAAAGGTTTGGAACAGGGTGAGCATACTTCTGTAGGAAATCCCCTAACCCTGAATATATAGTCAACTCTCTGCTAAAATTACCATAATAGTCCATCTTAGCTTCAAAAGTTTCGATATATAACTTATCAGGTAAATAAATCTTAGCTCGCATCTTCTCCCCACAAATCTTTTTTATTCTCTATAACTAATAGAGCGAAATACTTATTAAACTCTTCATCCTTAACTATAAACTTTACAGCAAGATTATATCCCTCAATAGATACAGATACATTATGTCCTACAATAACAGCAACACCTTGAACAATGAAGCCCCTATGTTCTACAAGAAAATAGACTTCCTTCAAAGAAGGGTGTTCAAAACTACTAAACGTAAGATGGTCACTAATAATTTTAGGTGCTTGGTTTAGGCTATCACAGAATAGCTTTTCCCAAGTCCCTTCAATATACAAGTGTATCTCAACGTCTTGCCACTTTAAAGAGCTTCTATTAATCATTAGATAGTCTCCGCATAAGAGATTCTTTAGTACATTCAAGCGCATCCTTATCGTCTCTAAAACGGATAAATCGAGGATGTCTAACACCAAACTTCTTATCAAGCTCTTGCCCCTCAATTTCAATAACTCTTCCTACATAGTCTTGTTGATTTTTAGATAGCTTCTCCCTTAAAACATAATCAAATCCACTGCAAGTACCGCAAGGAACAATTCTATACCCCCCATCTAAAAACAACTGATTACGGCATTGAAATACCCGCTCATTTATAGGAAAGCAAGTTGAGACCTGAGAATTAGTTTTTGGAACTTTTTCTACATAACCAAATACAATAGAGCCAATCCATCCTTGATTCTTAAAATCTTCAGAATCGGAGTCCTTAAAAGAATGAATGACATAATCCCATGAATCTACTTTTTTAACTTTAGCCCACGCATTTCTATATTGCATGTCTTTCAGCATTATACCTTCATAGCCAAAATCAACAGCTTCCTTATAAACATCTTCCAATTTACGCCCAGGGAAGTAATTCCAAACTGTAGGAAGTAAAAACTTAACTGACCCCGAATATCTAACCCACATAGCTTTATTCAAAATGTTTACCATAAAATGAATATTCTGAATAGGCTCTTCTCCGAAAAAGTGGACGTCAATTAAAATTGCATTAAGCCATCCAAACTCCTGTTGAATAGCGATAGCTCTATCAGGGTTAGACCCCGCTACTTTAGTTACATGAGAAGATTTGCAAAACCTTCCATCATTTACAACCAGCTCAACCTCAATATCTAAATCAATATCGAAATCTTTGATATAGTGAAATTGTGGAAAATTTTCAGTCTTATCAACAAAATCCCCTGTAACCACCGAAACACGTTTGGAAAAGATATTAAACTCTTTACCAACTTTTCTAATGCGATAACGAGAACCATCATACTTTGCCTCAATAACTCCTGTATATGAAATACTACTCAAATCAGAAGGTTTCAAAGACTTCTTAACCTTTTTAAAAGGTATCACTTTTTCACAGAGTTTCTGCGAATCATTCATAACAATCTCCTTAAAGTATTGTTTATCATTTAGGTACAAGTTCATTGTAAAAAAGGGCAATATTGTGTCAAGCACTATTTTCAAGAGATTGATTTCAAAAAACGCTTTGTAAATTTTAAGCAGAATGGTAGCCATCATATAAGTTGTTCCTAACAGGGAGAAGCTAACATGAAGAGGCTTCATAAAAGAATAAGATTAAGGTTTTACGTTTATGAAATAATCTCTTGCCCCTTTGGGGCAGATTAAACATCATTAACAGTAAACCTTAATCTTATTAGGCACATTCCCTAAAGACAACTTATTGGGATAAATCATAGTTCCTAATAGCCGCTAATCATTTTTTTCTTATGAGGCTTATATTATTTTCTTATTCTAATAAAGAACATTGAGACCATCAATGTATAAATACATTATAGCACAGATAGCGATTTCTGTCAAGCACTATTTTATTAGCAGTGATGGAATCTATGTAACTCGTTGAATTACAGTAGTTTACAGGGGTTAGAAAAGTGCTTGGAGGCGCAATCCTAAGCTCAAGTCTGACATTGCCAATATTTGCAATCCAAACCTGTTTTTGTATATTATTCCTGTATCGAGGCTGAGTAGTAAAGTATCTTCTGTATGCGATTTAATTAAACCCACACCTATTGTAGGGGAAAACGTTTTTATATTATTTATGTACTTATATTCAGTAGTGTTGTTAGTTATATAAACGCTATCCACCTTAACATGGAAATCATACTCAAACTGAAAAATTTTTTCGGGGTGTTTATATATAGTTTTTAATTCAGCAGTAAGCTTATCTAAAACAATAGTAGTATCTGAAGTAGCAATGTATCTTAGAGAGTCTGGAGAAAGGTAAATAATTTCAGGTACTATCTCTTTAATATATACAGGGTAACTTTTAGTGTTCGTAACTATAAGAGTATCTACAACAGTAATAGTCTCTGTGTTAGTAGGTCTTTTTAAATAGCTAAAATATATTGAAGTAAATAAGATTGAAGCTACTATTAGACCTATTATAAATGACCAAAAGACCTCTTTCATAGGTAATATTTCTCCGTAAAGTATTGAGTTTCCTCTTTAGGGCTTCTTGGATGAATCTTTACACACAAAGAACCTATAGAGCTTTCATGTCCTGTACCATTTTCGTAGTAGCTGTCATATCCCTCTTTTAGCTTCTCTAAGTAACATCCTGTAACCCCAAAAACTTTCTTAATGATGCGAGTAGTCCCTTTATAGAGTTCTCTCTGCCTCACTACATAGTCAATCATGCGGTGCACGTGTCCCATTAAATAGATGTCTGCATTTAAATCTAAGAACGTATCCCATATTTTATTTGCTGGGTATCCATTTAATTTACCTGCTCCGCCCATACCGTGTTTCAAAGCAGCAATATAAGTAACTTCAGACCTACTATTAGCTCTTAGTAATCTTAAATTAACTAAACACGTTTGTCCTCCATAAGCTTCTAATCCTAATCCTAATACCTCACATAGATATTTACTGGCGTTAAAATGGTGTCTTTTTAGGAAGGTTATTTCATGATTGCCTTTTAGTATTACCTTAATATTTTCCCTAATAGGCATTAAGAGTTTAGCAACCTCTTCAACCTGTCTCCTTGGGAATTCTTCTAAGTCTTTGATTTTATATTTTTCACAGATGGAGGCGGCATCAAACCTTGGGTCTGTAGGAATAACATTATCTATCATATCACCTAAAAGAAATACAACTTTAGATTTACATGGGTCTTTTTTAATGATGTCAACCATTTTTCTAAACGCAGCATAATTAACATTTCCAGCACCTTCGTGTAAATCTCCAATAGCATAGACGTGTACTTCTTCCTCAAACGGAAGGTTAATTTCCTTAATATACATATTTTTTCCCTTATTTTATTTACCTACGAGTAGAACGCTCTCCAATTACTTTATATCTGCTTCTTTTATTAGTGTATAACTTACTATTGCACTTTTAACATATTTAACTTGTAACCTTACTAAACTAATGATATACGCAAAATCTTCAGGTATTTGGACTACTTGACATCCTGCTGAAAATTTATCTATAGTTTTAGCGATGTCT
>SABI01000580.1 GCA_009929055.1 Spirochaetia bacterium
TGAATCCTTCTCTTTCTTCTATACATTTCTGATTGTAGGTGCCTTAATGTTTAAATTAGGTGCAGCTCCTTTACATCTTTGGGTAACTCAAATCTATGGTAATGTAACAAGATCTCTTTTATTATTTGTATCTACTGCACCAAAATTAGCATTCTTTGGTTTCTGGTTAAATGCCTTCCATGGCTTTTATTATAGTTCAAGTAACTTATCTACAACAAGAGGGGTAAGTCTAGCAGGAGCCAGACTGTCTGGCGACTGCATCGTCTCTAATCCCCTTGTTTCACAAGGGGCTCCCAGTGTATTATTCTTTGCTGCATTTAGTTTAATTCTTGGTGCTTTTGCTGCTTATTCTCAACCAGCCTTAAGATCATTATTTGCTTATAGTACAATTAATGAAGTAGGTTTATTACTTTCAGCAGTAGAAACAGCCGGTTGGAATACTTTATTTCAACATTTAGGTATTTACTTAATTTCTCAAGTATTACTTTGGAATTGTTTCCATCGTAAATTCCTTGCTTTATTAGCTGTTAGTTTTGCTGGTCTTCCACCTCTTGCTGGTTTCTTTGGTAAAGCTTGGATTTTCTGGCATATTTCATCTGTAGGTTTCTATAGTCTCTTAGCACTTGCTTTATTCTGTACATGTGTTTCCTTGGTTTATTATTTACGTCTTATTCGTTTATTCTATGAAAACCCCACACCTAGCCTCTATGTAAAATACTCAGGAACAGTAATCGGTAAAGACACTTTATCATTATTATCTAATGGTCTAACACGTGAAAAAGTAGTAGCTACTTGTTTAATTTTACTTTTTAGTATTCCATTCTTTGTATTAAAACCAAGCTTTGTCTTGTAAATTCACTTCAAACTCTTAGACTCTGGGGTTGCAGGAACTTTTAGGAGGAACCTAAAAGGTTCCTGCCTAACAGTTTACTCTCAAGCAGAGCTCTTCGAGCTTGCTCAAGAGCTCCTGCTTGACAGGAACTTTTAGGTAGAACCTAAAAGGTTCCTGCCTAACAGTTTACTCTTGAGCAGGAGCTCAAAGAGAAACTGCAACCCCAGAGGGAATATAAAACATGTTTCTTAATATTTTTCCCTTTTCCTCAATTGTCTCTTTCTTAGGATTCTTTGCTTTATTAGTCTTATTAGTCTCACTTATTCCAGCTTCTCATACAATGTTATTTAGACAAGTAAGTTTAGCAGTAAGTTTCTTACCTTTATTTTGGAGTGTAGCTTTATGGTTAAGCTTTGATGCCAGTGGACAAACATTTCAATTCTTAAGTTATAGCGAACGCTTACATTTAAGTTTTGGTGTAGATTCAGTAGGTTTAAGTTTAGTTCTTTTAACAGCAGCTTTATTTCCAC
>SABI01000581.1 GCA_009929055.1 Spirochaetia bacterium
GTATTAAATCATGTAAAATCTAACCAAAAGGTCATCGGTTAAATCATGTAAAATCTAACCGAAATATTGTAAAGTGTTGTGTGGTCGATTATTAAAAAAGATTACACTACACAATTATGGATATGCATTCAAGAAACCAATACTTACTAGAATTAAGACTAGAGTATTTAAAAACAAAGTCTAAGAAGAGACGTGGATACCTCTTAGACGAAGCAGTTAAAAGAACTAGGTTATCTAGGAAACACTTAGTAGTTAAGTTAAGAGTTATGAGTAATATGGATAGAGGGGATAGTTCAAGAAAGAAGAGAGAACGGTATTACAATAATGCCGTTAAACCAGCTTTAATTAAGATGTGGGAAGCATTTGACTACCCTTGTGGCCAAAGACTTGAAACATCTATTGGGGATGAATTAGACAGACTAAGAAAGCTAAATGAGATTAACTGTTCAGATATTATAGCAATTAAGCTCAAGCAGATGGGCTCTGCTACCATAGACAGGTTGTTAAAGCACGAAAAGGAGATTGATAGGATAAGAAGAAAGTATTATCGTAAGAGGAACCCTCTACTCTACCAGAAGATACCAGTAAAAGTATTCCAAGAACAAGACAGATCTATTACAGGTAATGTCCAAATTGATTTAGTAGAACATTGTGGTTCTTCTGCTTCAGGTGAGTTCATTAACACTCTTTCTACTACAGATATATCATCGGGGTGGTGGGAAGGTGAAGCAATTATGGGAAAAGGACGAGAAAGGACCTTCCAAGGTCTACAGAGAACAAGAAATAGGTATCCCTTTAATTGGAAAGAGATTCATTCGGACAATGGAACAGAATTTATCAAAAAAGTCTTTAGTGTTCAATGATGATGCAGTGGTGTATGTATAAGCAAAGGCAAAGTCTGAGTTTAGATCTATTGCTGTAATGATGTATCTTTTAAGTCCATTGATAAATTTAACAATGGTATCTATCTGAACAAGGTCTCCGGGTTGGGTTGGTTGATATCCCTTCCTTCTTAGCTTCTTTTTCTTCTTTTTAGGTAGTCTCTCTAGGATTCTACCAGTCCTAGCTGATAAATATACTCTTCTTCCTGTTGGTATCCTATCTTTCTCTTTGAGGTAAGATAGGATCCTTCCAATGGTAGATATGGATGGAGGTTGGATACCTTCTCTTTGGCAATACTTACCTAAGAGAGGATGTATCTTGTCTTTACCTATCTTGGGATGATTGTTTCTTAATTCTTCTATGAACTTAAGAGCTCTGTTGTCCCACTCACTTACTCTTTTTCTTCTTAGGTTTTCTAGATTTAGGATTAAGAGATTCTAAATTACCATTGTTTTACTTAAATGTTCTTTTCCATT
>SABI01000582.1 GCA_009929055.1 Spirochaetia bacterium
GAGTAACGATGTACCAGGAATATTCTTTAGAGACAAGCATAATGAGGTAAAATATTTTGCGTCACACATTGTCTTAGATAATTTAATGATGTTCGGTAATTTAGACATTGGTCCGAAGATTATAGTAATGGATAAAACACCAGAGTTAAGAAAAAAAATAGGGAAGAATCAATCCCTAGCGAAAGTAAAAGAAATAAGAAGAAAGTTATTAGATTGTTTATTTAGTGAAACTTATAATCCTTTACCAGACTTAAGCTTTGGATTATATAAATTCTTCATGCCATTCTACCAAGTAGGAATGCACATGAAAATAGACGAGCAAGAATTAAAAAGACTATTTAATGTAGTCTGTGTATCTGGTCAGAAAATTATAAAAAGAATAGGTATAGGAAAATATATCAGACTTCACACTACCACACTCGACCGAGATTCAAAAGATTATTTTGGAGAGCTTGATTCACCTGAGATTGCTTCGGAGTATATTTCACCTTATGATTCTGAGAAAGACGATTGCACGCCACGTTAGCCCTAAATAAAGCATCAGCTACGTCATCATGTTTGCTAGCTTGTAATTGATTTAATTCACTAAACAATATATTAGCATACTCCATAGAGATTTGATCTCCACAAGGAATCTCCCATAGACCTTTTTCCCACTCCCATTTCATAGATGGGATTCCTTTTATTTTATCAAACTTACCAGAAGAACTACCAGTATCTTCTATTCGAACATCCTTGGCTATGTCGGATATTATCTGATTAAAGATATCAAGGAAAGCATGAGCTTCAGTACAAAGAGCATCAGCCTGATAGCGATAATACCAAGCGATAGCCAGAGATATTTGGTCAGAGAACTTAATACCTCTCTCACGATGGATATTGAGTATTCTCCTCTTCCTTGTCTCTGGATCAAAAGCGACAGCAACAAGAGAAAAGTAGTCAGAGTTCTTAGCCTCAGCCTCATCCTTATGTTCCTTAATCGAAAAGTCTGTCCCAATAAATATTTTTTCATTGTATTTTTTATCATACCATGTATCAAATTTAGTATCAAAATTTCTAGATTTATTTAAAACATCCCAGGTAAAATCAGTATTAATCTCAGCCGTAGGTTTTAATAAATATTCCTGCTGAAAACTTCTTTCACCCAAGAGGGTTCTTTGCTGTATTATAAACTCCTTAGAGTGTAGCTCTGGACAAACAACTTCCTCCTTATCGTTCCAAGCTGGAATAATAATCTTCTTCCAAAGCATGTTCTTTTTCAAAGTAGCTAGTAAGTCCTCATCGCTCTGGGGAGTACCAACAACAACCATTCTAGATTCTGGAGTTCTAATAGGGACTATAGCCTCAAGAAACCTAGA
>SABI01000583.1 GCA_009929055.1 Spirochaetia bacterium
CTTCAGGAATAGAGGAAAATGATTTCTTTTATAACGATAGTAAAATACAGCATGGATGTATTTAGCAGAATGCATTGCTCAGCAAACGTTATTCTGATAACAATCAAAGGTATCTTCGATATAAAGAAGCAGGTAAAATGTTTGAAGAAATCGATTATCCCAGTGACAGTCTAAAGCTAGTAGCTAACAAAGGCGCTGGGCTGAAGATTGTGATTTTAGCAAATTCCCTTTTAGGATTATATAACTTCAGATTTGAATTAGTTCAAAGGTTAAAAAGAGACAAATACCAAATTACCATTTTCGCTCCTGATGATGAAATTTCCTTTCAATTTATTCAACTAGGTTGTAGATTTATCCCTGTTCCTGTTTCTAGAAGAGGAACCAATCCTTATCAAGATTTTAACTTATTCCAGACTTATTTTAGATTCTTAAAGAGTAATCGGCCTAGTATTGTTCTATCATACACGATTAAACCAAATATCTATGGAGGGCTCGCATGCAAGCTATTGAATATTCCCTATATCGTGAATATTACAGGATTAGGTACCGCTGTTGAGAACAAAGGGGCTTTACAGGTATTTACCTTATTGCTTTATCGAATTGCTTTATCTAAGGCGCAAAGGGTTTTCTTTCAAAACACCGAGAATAAAGCTTTCTTTGAGAAGAAACGAATCGCATTGGGGAAGCATGGTTTATTACCTGGATCAGGGGTGAATTTAACTAAGTTCCAACCTATGGAGTACCCTTCTGATGATACAATTGAATTTGTGTTTATCTCTCGAATCATGAAAGAGAAGGGTATTGATCACTACCTTGAGATGGCTCAAGTCATTAAAGCAAAGTATCCAAATACAAGATTCCATATTTGTGGCGATTGCGAAGAATCATACGAAGAGACACTACAGAAATTACATCAAGATGGAACTGTTATCTATCATGGACGTATTGATGATGTGAGAGAAGTTTTAAACATTACTCATTGTACAATTCATCCTTCCTACTATCCTGAAGGTCTTTCCAATGTACTTTTAGAGAGTAGTGCTTGTGGTAGACCAATCATCACTACCAATAGAAGTGGTTGTAGAGAAGTAGTTGATGAAGGAAAGAATGGTTTTCTTGTAAAAATTAAGGATACTGAAGATCTAATAGCTAAAGTAGAAGCATTCATTGCTTTACCCTATGAGAAGAAGAAACAGATGGGTATTGCTGGAAGAGAGAAAGTAGAGAGAGAGTTTGATCGAGAGATTGTTGTTGATGCTTATATGAGAGAAATTGAAAACATTCTTGAAGAAAGTGAAAAGAAGGATAAAAAGAAATGATTGAGTAGTTGCTCGAAGGTAAGAAGAAACTATCACTG
>SABI01000584.1 GCA_009929055.1 Spirochaetia bacterium
AATAAAATAGCAATTTGCTCTTGTTCGCTAGCTTGCTTAAGTGCTGCATGGACAACAATCGTCTCACAGAAGATTGACGCAGTTTCTGCTAATGGCATTGGGTAACGAGCATTTAATACTGATTCATCTAAACCTTCTTCGTCTACTTCTTCACCAGTTTCTGTGTCAATAATAGACAATTCATCGTCGTCATAAACATCTAATACATCTTCTTCATCATCTACTTCATCGGCCATATCTTCTAGGTCATCATCAGATATATCATCAACATCTATTTCTTCTTTGACTACTATATTTTCATCTTCTTCTTCGTCTGGATCATCTGCTAACTTTCCACCAGATCTACTATTCTTAAATGTGATGTGGTGAGCTCTATATTTGTGACCAGATTTACTAACTTTATAATCAGCAGAAGCAACGTCTTCATCTAACTCATCAGAATCTTCATTGATCTTATAATCAACCTTTCTACGTCTAAGCTGATCATCTTCTGTATGTTCTAATGAGCTGCCAGATTCTGTATGAGGATCGTCCTCATGATTATCCATATGTGGGGCAGTCTTCTTTTTGACATATTCTTTATATCTCATAACTGGAGCTGGTTGCATTACATCAACATGACCACTCATAACAGATCCAGTTTCCACCTCAACAGCTCCTTCATGAAGGCCTTTAGGAACTAGAGTCTTATCATACGCAATCCCCACTTCACTAGCAAGATCTAACATCTTTCTAAGAGTAGGAATAAGTTCTTTCGAAAGGGTATTCTTGGCAGCTTTTAAACCACTATTAATAGCCTGCTCTGGAGTTCTATATGAGCTAACGCCAAGCATATCTGCTATAACTTTGGCAACTTTTTGTTTATCTTGCATCGTTTACCTCATGGATTTCATATATCCATTTATTATGTATATTGCCGTCTGTATCTTTACAAAGTATATTATTAGTACCACGTTTTACTACTTCAAATTGTTCACCAATAATCGATTCTACAGTATCTCCAACATTAAATATCAGGCCTTGAAAGTATTTTTCACGAGTAGTATTAATCTTATTATTAACCGATTCTTTGATATTATCTAATTTAAGGCCAACTCTTACATCATTCATAAGACGTTTAGCATCTATTTCTCTTAAACTAGAAGGCAATCCTCTCTTAAATGTGAGAAAATCTCCTTTTACTGCAGCTTGTCTCATCTTAGTGGCAGACATTCCAGTAACAGAATCAGAGTCAGGATCCCTGTCGCCGGCTGACATTACTTGAATAGAATCGAAATGAAAGTCTTTGCCATTATACTTATCAAGTAACTTTTTAAATTCCCCCACTCTATCCTGCCCACCAACCATTATAATATT
>SABI01000585.1 GCA_009929055.1 Spirochaetia bacterium
TTAACATCTTGCTCTTCTGCTCTTTCTAGCCATAAGCCAGAACCTTGGAAGATCTCTCCGATTTGTGCTGCGTTACTAATTTTCTCTTGTCTGAAAATAGCTGCTGTTTCTGCTGTTGCTATTCCAGGACCTTGCTGTAAATCGAACTCTTGCATAAATACTTCGTCAAGAGCTGTTTTTACTACGTTTGGGTTTAAATTACTTGTTATGTTCATATCTTTTTAATTACTAATCTTATGCAATTAAAGCACCATATCTTGTTGCGTTAATCTTGATTTCAAAGTCGACTGTGCCATTTGTGGCATCGAAATCTACTATCCTTAGACCATGAACATCTTCATCTGTTCCTTCATCTTCATCAATTGTGTAATCACCGCCTGCTGATAGATCAAAACATACTGTGTCATATCTAATTCCTTCTGCTAAATTAGCAGGAGTTGTTGCTTTACATCTGTATATAATTCCAGGTAATGGAGCATATACTTCTACTTCACCGTCTGCTGTTGCTGTTGCTGTGTCATCTGAAGCAGCAATACCAAACACGATATCTGTTCCGATTTCTGGATCTCCTGTTGCTAGTTTAACAACTACGTTTCCACCTGCTGCACTTAGCTTAACTGGTTCTCCAGCTAAGATTTGTGTAGAAGAAGATGTTGTGTAGTCATCTACTTTGCATACAATGGTTGGAACAACATTGTATGGAGCGTCTACGATTTTTACATCTAATTTTGCCATATCTTTACTTTTTATTTAATTTATTATACTTCTCTGGAGTTATGCCTTGTGATTTTAAGAAACTAATATCTGCTTGAGATAATGTATCTGGGTAACCACTTGACTTAACTGCCTTTCCTGCAGAACTTCCACCAGTGCCTCCTGAAATAGTTTTCTTAGCTTTTAGTGCTTCTTTAAGCTCATTGTTCTGTTTTAGAACTTTCTGTGCATTTGCTAAGGTATAAGCATTTTGAATATCTATTGCTATACTATCCTTATCAAAGCCAGTTGGCTTAATAGAGTTTTCGTAGTGATGTTTGATTAAAGCTATCTCGTCAGGATTGTTTGTCAATTTTGAGATTGTTTCATCTATTCTTTCAGATGACATTTCTCTTTTGAAAGCAACCAATTCCTCTCTTATAACTTCTTTAACATCAGGACGATTATCTTTTTCCTCTTCATCAAATTCGTCAAACTCATCAAACTCATCAAATTCTTCTTTCTTTTGTTTTTTGAGTTCTACGATCTTGTGTTCAGCTTGCCCTAATTGCTTTTCTTTCTTTTCAAGAATTGCCTTGGCTTTTTCAAGCTCTGCCTTGTAGTCAATTTCTTGACTATCTTGTTCAGTGTATTGAGC
>SABI01000586.1 GCA_009929055.1 Spirochaetia bacterium
GCTATAGATTGAAAGGGATCATTAATAGTTGCAGTATAAGGGGTATAGGAGATTCTTAAGATAAGGTTTGCAATAGTATTACTACTTACACTCCAGTCTCCTACATTCACGCCAATTCCAGGTTCTGTAGGCATGATAACTCCCTGATCTAATGGTATTGATGTGTTTACTCCAGGAACTGCTCCTATCGACTGAGTTACATCTAAAAAGTATTTAGGCCCAACACTTCCTTTTAATTCTAAAGTAGTTGTCCCTACCCCACTAGCAGCAAAGAGACTTATAGCAAAAATGCTTAATATTGTAAAAGTTGTTACTAATTTTTTCATATTCACAAGATAAGTGTACTAATCATCTCATCTTGTGTCAACTGCTTACAGATAATTTGTGTAAAAAATTATCTTAATATTACCACTAATTTCACTATTTCTTACTATATAAATACTTACATGTTTTATATAAATAATAAGTTATTACATAAGTTAACGTATAATGTAGAGTCAATATAAAATCTAAAGCGAAATCTTATAACATATACATCAAGATAATCATATTAAAGTTACTAAGCCCTTGACAGTTTCCTAAAGATCTCTCAAAGGAGATCTTATGCAAAAGAGGAGTATTCTACTCTAGAGAATATGCATGTTCCCATACCACTAGCAGTAAAGAAAGGAAGAGAATAATAATCACAGCCTAATGGTTTAAGAAATAATCTTACTACTAGATCTATCTCTCTTACTGAATAGAACTAGTAAAATACACAACACCCTCTTTCTTAATATTTGTGAACACAGCACATCAAGATAACATTTGAGAAGATCTTCTGGCGGCCTTGAGTCTGGTTTTAGGAGCAATAGCTTCTCTTTGATAATCCAGAACAACTCTCACTAATATCATAAAAGATTACTTTCTATAAGTAGTCCCTCTAAGAGAAAAGTTCCCTATATAAGCTTCTATACAGAAGAGGTCATGAACACAGACTAAAGTGAATAATGGAGGGCGGAAGACTGAGAAGAAAATAATGTTATTGCCTTTTTAACAAAAGAAGCTTTAATGTTGCTCCTCTTATAGAGAACAGAATTTGTTAATAAAGATTATTCTATAGAAAAAGTAAAAGGCTGATACAAGATTTTACTTTTGTATCAGCCTCTATATTATAAAGTTCTCTCAAACTATGTAATTACATATTTTTATGACGCAGTTACTTCAGCTAAAATAGTTCCTGTAAAAGTACCTTCTGGAAGACCGGCTGCTAAGTTAAGAGCACCAGCAAATTCTACTTTAAGTAAAAGGGTCTGCCAACGAAGTCCATTACTTGTTGTTGTCATAGCAGTTGTTGCAGAGATAGCTGT
>SABI01000124.1 GCA_009929055.1 Spirochaetia bacterium
TCCTAGTCCTGATTGAATTTCATCACAAATTAAGACTATTCCATGTTTTTTGGTTATTTCTCGAACCTTTTGCATGAATCTCTTTGATGGGATAATTGTTCCACCCTCACCTTGAACTGATTCAAGAATAACAGCTGCTGGCAGTGAATACCCCGAGTGGCTATCTTCAATAATTCTTTCAAGATAATTAGCTGCTTGGATATCGACATCTTCATCAGGGCATCCAAATGGATTACGGTAGGGATATGGGTATGGGATAAACTGTACACCAGGGACGAGTTGACCGACGCCATCTCTGTGTCCTGAGTCTGTAGTAAGGGCGAGGGCAACCCCTGTCATTCCATGGTAAGCCCCTTCAAAGGCAATAATTCCATTTCTTTTGGTATTATATTTCGCTAATTTGATTGCTTGTTCTACTGCGTCACTTCCTGTTGGTCCACCAAAGAATAAACGAGTAAGTTCTTTAGGAAGAACATTTCGTAATGCTTTTACCATTTTTACACGAGTTGGGGAAGGAATATCGAGGGTATGGGTGACTCTGTCTATCTGTTCATGAGCAGCTTTGAGTACTTCTGGGTGTCCATGGCCTAGTGCCATTACACCAGCTCCACTAAACATATCAATGTAAATATTACCATCGACGTCTTCTAAAGTAGCCCCTTTACCTCTACTCAATGCCATGGGCATTCCTTTAGAGTACGAAACAGCTGAACTCTCATTCTCTGCTTGAAATTGTAAAATTTCTTTTGATGCTGGCCCTGGAGGGATTACCACAATTTTTGGTGCCCCTTCCATTGACATTTGTTCAAACAATTTCTCGTTATCCATATTCTCACTCTCCTTATCTATCCTTTGTGTCCTACCACAAAGGAGCTTTATTATGATTCTGTATTAATTTTTCAGTTATAAGTGCTGCACTATTTTTTAATGGTTCTATAAGATCCATCATCCTATCTTTTGTTAACCTCATCGAAGGGCCACTAATTCCAATTGTTGCTATCACTTCCCCATCTCTGTTTGTAATTGGGGCAGCAATACTGTGAAGATGATTACCAAACTCTAAGTATTCAACAGCATATCCTTTTACTTTTGCCTCTCTCACTTGTCTTTTGAACTCTTCTTTATCTACTATTGTGTAAGGGGTTCTCCTTATCATCTCAAGGGTCTCCACATAGGTGTCTAAATTTTCATGACTCATGTGAGATAGCAATAGCTTGCCAGATGCACAGGTGTTTACCGGGTAGGTATAAATAACATCAGGATTCAAGATAACAGTATGTGCACTCTTCACTTCTTCTATAGCGACAACTTCATCGTTATACAACACAGTTATGTAAATATTTTCCCTAGCAATTCGCTCTAATTCATGCATGTGAATTCTAGCTAAATCACGAAGCTGCTCTTTTATAGGGACAGTTGAACCTAACCTATAGAGCTTTAAACTTAGCTGGTACCCACCACCTGCCTTTTCGATATACCCAGTTCTCACAAGGGTTGAAAGGAGTCTATGAAGGTTTGCTCGAGTGAGCCCTAGATCTTTTGTCATAGCTACTGGTTGAATTGGTTGGTGTAAGGCTATGTATTCTAGGATGCCTAAAGCTTTCACAACTGTGGTCGCTAAGGGATAGGGTGTATCACTATTTGAACCGTTGTTTGTATAATGAATCATATACGTATTATGGGGGGAGATATATCAGTTGTCAACCTCTTTTTTCATTTTTTTTATTTATCCGATATTTAATTATCTTATAATTGATGAATACATAAATATATTTTAAAAATATCAAAGTATTCTCAATATAAAGGGCAAAAAAATCCCCTTAATTTCGATTTTACTCAAAATAAGGGGAGGAAATTACGGAAATCTCTATTATAGGATATACGGAATCCTATAATTATGACTTTGGTATACTACGAATGTTTCTACCTCCAAAATCTCTGGAACACGTGCTAATTCTTTCTTAAAGAAGTCTAATAGGGATAAATTTTCATCATCACTTAGGAGCACTTGAACAATTAAGTCATAGCGTCCTGTCACAACAACAGCTGAAACAACACCCCTAAGGTGAGAAAACTCTTGAGCCTTTCTCCCTAAATCTAGAGTTTTAAGCTTCACTCCCATTACTACTACTTGAACTTCAGGCAAAAACTCAGGATTGATCAATCCACTAATGTGGAGGATCCCTTCATCAATGAGTTTATTCACCCGTGCCCTTACAGTATTTTCTGTAATAGAGAGTTCTTCGGCAATGGCACTATATGCTTTACGCCCATCGGTGAGCTGTCGAATTATTGCTTTGTTTGTTTCATCTATCTTTTTCATTACCCATTCGCTCTTTGGAATTCTTTCATGAAGTCAGATAAGGCCATAACATCCTCTACAGGGAGGGAGTTATAGACACTTGCCCTAAGTCCACCAACACTACGATGCCCTTTAAGACCAAGCATTCCATGTTGTTTTGCTTCACTTAAGAATTTCTTTTCTAATTCTTCACTTTGAAGTCTAAAGACGATATTCATCTTAGACCTGTATGCTTTATCGACAGGAGAGGTGATAAACCCACCACTATTATCAATAGTGTCGTAGATGATGGAAGATTTTAAGGATGCCCTTTTCTCCATTCCTACTGCTCCCCCATTCTTTTTTATCCATTCTAGCACAAGTTTCACAGCCCAGATACTAAATACTGGTGGTGTATTATAAAGTCCATCATTTTTAGCATGTAATGAGTAGTCCATATAGGCGGTAAGGTTTTTATTTTGTCTCTCTAACATCTCTTTTTTCATAATAATAAGAGTTGCACCGGCGGGGCCTAAGTTCTTTTGAACTCCCCCATAAATCATAGAGAATTTCTCTACGGGAACAGGTCGACTTAATAGATCACTCGACATATCGGCAATAAGGGGGACATTACCAGTTTCTGGCCAATCTTGCCACTCAATTCCCCCAATAGTTTCATTTGAACAAAGATAGAGGTAGGAGGAGTTTTTGGAAGGTTTTACTGAAGAAGCTTCGGGAAGAGAGGTAAATTTATTATCGCTTCCATCATAGTATAGATTTACTTTACCTAACTTACTCGCATCTTCTGTAGCTTTGTTTGCCCAAGTACCACTTTTGATATAATCAGCAACACCATTAGGGGGCAAAAAGTTCATAGGAATCATAGTAAATTGGAGGGTAGCACCACCACCTAAGAAAAAGATGTCATAATCTGCTGGGATATTCATCAGTTCTCTAAGGAGGGAGAGGGTTTCATTATACATTCCTTCAAAAGGTTCCCCTCTGTGGCTTGCTTCAATCATAGAGACTCCACTACCTTTATAATCGAGGAGGTCACTTTGTAATGCTTCTAATACTTCTAATGGAAGTACTGAAGGACCTGCAAAAAAGTTTTTCTTATCTCTCATTTGAGTAATCCTCCTGCTATTAATTCTTCAATAATTGAGACAGCTTCATTACCGATACGAAGAAGGTTCTCTTCACTATTTGCCCCAAAGTGAGGGGTCAAAGTAACATGATCGGTCTTAAGGATAGGGTATTCAACATTCGGAGGATCACAGGGGTATACATCTGCTGCATAGTGAGAGATTGTCCCCTCTTCCAGGGCAGCTTTTATCGCTTCAGCGTCAACACATCCGCCTCTCCCTGTATTAATAATAACAGGCTTACGTAACATGTTCTTAATTAAATCGGCATCAATTAAATCTTTTGTTTCTTCGGTAAGGGGGAGGTGCATAGAAATATAATCGGCATCTCTTACAGCTTCTTCTATACTATTTTTCATTTCTGCGACAGGTGAAGTAGTAACATACTTATCATACGCAACAACCTTCATTCCAAAGGCAGCAGCACGGATACCTACCATTGTAGCGATGTTGCCAATTCCTAATAAAGCGAGTGTTTTCCCATAAAGTTCTGTTCTTTTTGTACTTTTTAACCATTGACCTGCTTTCATCCCATCATGTACTTCAATGAGGTGATTTGGTACTGAGAGCATAAGGGCAAAAGCGAGCTCTGCAACAGCAATTGCTGAGGATTTTGGGGTATTTCTAACAAGGATACCCTTAGAAAATGCATATTGTGAATCAATGTTATCAATTCCAACACCGCCACGGATGATGAGTTTAAGATTCTTTGCAGAATCGATATACTCTTTTGTACATTTTGTCTTGCTTCGAACAAGGATAACATCGGCTTCCCCTACCCGCTGTTTGTCTTCGGTAACTTCACCGAAAGCTTGTAAAAGTGAGGGTAAGGATGCATCGAAAGCATCTGAAATAAGTAGCAACATGTTTCTTTTCTCCTCCTATCATTCATATGATATCTTACTTTAATCTATTTCTGAGTTATTTGTCAAATATTAAATGAAAAATTTCGTTTACTGTAAATTTAGTATCGAAATAAGTGATTATACCTTACCATTATTTTTTTATTGATGAATAATAAGGTACCTTTTTAGGTTTTTCACTTGGAAGGAGCTCAAGATTGAAAGGGGTTGTTTGATAGACATAGTAATTGAGCCAGTTATTATATAAGAGTTGAGCATGACTAAACCAAGAAACAAGGATTCCTTTTTCTACATCATTATCTTTGTAATAGTTCTTTGGCATCTCAATTGGTAATCCCTTCTTTATATCTCTAAGATATTCCCCATCAAGGGTATGTTTTTCATATTCAGGGTGACCAAAAACAAAGACTTTTCTCATATCGGTACTCGCAACAATATAGAGACCCGCTTCATCAGATTCACTTAAAATTTCTAAATCCTTATGATTAAGAATATCTTCTCGTTTTACTTCGGTATGTCTTGAGTGAGGTGCCTTGAATATATCATCAAATCCTCTTAACAGGGGGGTATGTTTTTTTGATACTTCATGGTCAAAGACACCAAACATTTTTTTATCTATAGGGTGTTTTTGAATACCATAGTGATAAAAAAGTCCTGCTTGGGCTCCCCAACATAAAAAGAGGGTTGAATAGACATGCTCCTCTGCCCACTTCATAATTTCACACAGCTCAAGCCAATATTCAACATCTTCAAACTCTAATGTTTCTATAGGAGCTCCTGTAATAATAAGTCCATCATATTTTAATTGTTTTGCCTTCTCAAGGGTAATATAAAACTCTTGTAAGTACTCCTGGGAGGCGTGTTTTGCAGTATAGGTAGCAGTTCTTAAAAAATCTACTTCAATTTGTAGTGGTGTGTTACTCAGCCGTCTAAGAAGGGAAGTTTCTGTACTTGTTTTTAGAGGCATAAGGTTTAATATGAGTAAGCGCAGGGGTCGAATATCTTGGCTTGATGCCCTTTTCTCAGTCATAACGAAGATGTTCTCATCTTCTAATATTTTTCTTGCTGGTAGGCTTTCAGATATTTTGACTGGCATAATGAACTCCTGTTGGTTTCATTGATTTCATGTAGATAAAAAGAAACCGTCGAAGTAACTCGACGGTATTATGTAGACGTCTCATATACAGAGGTGGTTTAATAACTCTTCATTGAGTGCATCTTACGTACTTTTTTCATTTGTTTTCTTAACAATGTTTTCTTTCTACGATTCTCGATCGTTGAAGGTTTTTCAAAATATTCACGTTTTTTCCAATCGCGAATAATGCCCTCTTTCTCGACCATTCTTTTGAATTTTTTGATCGATTTTTCGAGAGGTTCGTTGTCATCTACTCTTACGTAAGCTATAGTAATCACCCCCTTCCCTCTTACTCATGGGAAAATATCTCTCTTATAATCTACAACCTCACCTTTTTTGTCAATAGGATTAGGGCTGACAGATATATCTATTTCTTAGTTTTATCATGAATTATCTTTATATAACGCTCATACACTTCATCTACTATCGATTCATAGGAGATATAGAGGGTATTTTTTGCTCCAAGGCCTGCTTTTTTAATGATATCAGGATGTTCAATAAGATATTTCACTTTACTTACAAAACTAGAAACGTTGTGTTCTATTAAAAATCCATTGCCCTCATCAATAATTCCTTCGGATGTGGTAGAACCTTGAATTACAATTGTAGGGAGTGCACAGGTAGCTGCCTCTTTCATAGTGAGAGAGGAGTTATCATATAGTGAAGGGAAGGTATAAAGGTCACTCATCGCAAAGTATGATTGAAGTACCTTTCTGTCTCGTATCAGACCGGTAAAGGTGAAGATAGAGTCAAGACCTTTTTGATGTACCCTTCCCTTTAATTCATCTTCATCTCGTCCTGCCCCAATAAAGATAACTTTTATAGGAAGGTGTTCTTTATGCATCTGCTGTATCGAATTGATAAGAAAAAATAAGTTTTTTTCCTCTCTCATTTGCCCCACATATAATAAGAGAATTTCATCATCCCCAATACCATGTTCCTTTCTCCCCTTTTCTCTTAAAAAAGTATGACTTTTTTCATCGAGAAGTTCCATTTCAGTTCCATTGTGAACAATTTCAACATTACCCTGATAGCCATAGGAGAAAAGAACCTCTTTAGTTTGTTCATTAGGGACCCACACCTGATCCATCTTTTCATAATAATGAACTACGTATTTCACTACTTGTTCACTAAGAGTCATACTCTTTAATGCTTTAGCAAAATCATCCTTATATTTGGAGTGAAAGGTTCCAATAATAGGGATATTTTTTCTTTTTGCAATGCGAAAAGCTTCATGCCCCGCAGTAAATGGGGTATGGGAATGGATGATATCAAAATCAATAGAGTCTAAAGCACTTCTAAAGGTTCCTAATAAAGGAACTCCTACTCGATAAGGGTGAAACCCTGGTATTTCATAACTTTTAAACCGAATAACAGAGGAGGCTTCATCAGCATCTTTAGGGCCATCTGGCCCTATTAGGTAAGAAGAGCCATATTTCAAATTCAAATAGTGATAATAGTTTTGAGCAACAAAAGCAACTCCATCTGTTATAGGAGGTATTGCATCTGAAAACTGACCTGTAATAATCTTTTTCATCTTTTTCTCCTTTATTTATTGAGATTGAAGTGAATTATTTATCTTAGTATCTCTTCAATCGGGGTACGATATTTTTTCATATCTACAATCGTGAGTTGAAGGGTTTCGTTGTTTCTATAATAGTTTCTTCCCATCCTGAAAACTACATCTATTTCATCCCC
>SABI01000587.1 GCA_009929055.1 Spirochaetia bacterium
CTTATACAAAGTTGGTTATTCAACAACTGAAGTCAAAGAAAGAATTAAAAATGCTGTTAATGAGCCGACGTATTTGATGGCTCCCGTTAAAATTGTCAGTGTTTATGAAACCTATAATATGAACACACAAAAATTTGAACAACTTATTCATAAATTTTTTGGCAAAGTATGCTTAAATATTGATATTTCAGGAGATGCTAGTAAACGATATACTCCAAGAGAATGGTTTGTTGTGTCGCTCGATATCATTGAGAAAGCGATAGAACTTATTATTAGTGGTGAGATCATACACTACAGATATGATGAAAAATCAGAAAGACTAATTATGATTTAAATAAATAGAGACACATCTTACTATTAGTTAGAAGATGTTAAGAAAACCAACGCTCGAACCGGGCAATTCGAGCGTTGGTTATAAAAAAGTGTTAGGTTATTCACAAAAAGGAGGTTTTGTCTTGGTAATAAAAGTATAGACAAACTGATTAAATGTTTATCAAACTCTTTGTTAATCAACAGTAAATTTCAAACATCTTTTGTCATCAACTTCCTAAACTCTTCAACCGCACTGTTTAAAATAGCTTTGCGTTTATCATCATCTTCATGGTACGTTGTATAACTAAAACCTGGATGCATCTCTTGATAAAGCTTCCTGGCAATCTCTTTCGCCAGCAGATGATTCAGCGCTGCTTCATAGCGTCTATTGATAGGGTTAAGTAAAAACAGATAGAGTGTAAAAGCCACCATAATGGAAATAACCATAGGTAAGCAAGGGAGTATTTCAAACATACCATCTCCTTTTTCATTGAGTCTTTAAAATAACACCTAAGGAAAGAAATATTCCCTTAGATATCTTTGATTGTTGCATCACCATAGATCCTCTCCCTAAACTTCTCAAAGTCCACCATAGGATGAGGATCCACTTTATCTCTGTTCTTAATACGCTCCTCAATAATCCTTCCAATCTCCATATCCTCTAAATGCTCTTCAATCGCCTTAAGTCTTAAAAACTCCTCTATGGGTAAGAGAACAACTTTGGGTTCCTTTTCTTTTAACATAACACCCAATGCGCCTGCTTCAACCTTATTTAGTAAGCTAAGAAGTCGTGTGCTTAACTGCTTCTCTTCCTTATGCACACAAAGATAGTTCTGCCCACACACTTCCATCACCTCAAAGCTTTTTTCTGTGGCACTTTTGGTATCTTGACTGAGTCTATAGACCCAAATAGCCAGTGCTGTGGCTAAGGTAAGTTTGAACAGTGATTCCCATGTTACAATTTCCATAGTTTTTTCCTTTGAAAAGAATTCTTACGCACTGTTTTTGCTCTAGCATGATCTTTGAGATAACGC
>SABI01000588.1 GCA_009929055.1 Spirochaetia bacterium
GTATAGTAACAATAATATTGGCAATCATTGCCCCATTCATCATTTTCTCCATATGGAAAAATGATGGGAAGGATAAAGAGTACTATGGAGAGAAGAATGACCGACTTCCACCATCGGTACCAACTGATAATACGAAATATGTAGAAGTAGATACTAATGAGTCATTTGAGAGAAAGAAGGTCACAGATCTCCCTGAGAAACCCAAAGAAGAAAAGGATGTCTGGGAGGATACGTATTCAGCTCCTAAGCCTCAACAGATAGAAGAGACCCCTACTCCAGAGATTCTCCCTCAAGAAACAATTCCGGAGATTGTAGAACCTCCTGTTCCACAACACGTAATACCAGAACCGGATATCCCTTCCCAAGAAGAGCTACAAAATATATATCAACAAATAACCGGAGATCAAGAAACAACTCCACCAGTAGTTAAACAGGAATGAAGTTGATATAATCTTTCTATGAAAAATCTCACATATAAAGAAATAAGAGATAGATATATAGAATTCTTTAAGAAAAACGGACATGCCGAGATACCAAGGGCATCATTAGTCCCCGAGAATGATCCCTCAGTACTCTTTGTTAATGCAGGGATGTTTCCTCTAGTACCCTTTCTAAAAGGGGAGAAACATCCATTAGGAAATAGATTAGTTAACTCTCAGAGGTGTATTAGAACCGGAGATATAGATGAAGTTGGAGATGCATATCACTATACTGCTTTTGAGATGCTAGGTAACTGGTCTCTAAATGACTATTTCAAGAAAGAAGCCATTACCCTCACAATAAAGTTCTTCATAGAAGAGTTAGGTTTTGATATTAACAAAATATATGCAACTGTATTCATGGGAGATGAAACTTCTCCGAAGGATACAGAATCCATAGAGATATGGAAAAACATTTTTAAAGAATACGGTATAGATGCAAAAGTAGGAGAGAGGATATTAGAGAAAGGAAAAGATGAGAACTTTAGTTTTGGATGTTGCAACAAAAATCGGCGAAGAAGTTACTTTGAAGGGTTGGGTGAACTCGCGTCGTGATCACGGCGGCTTGGTTTTTATTGACATACGTGACCACACGGGCATCGCTCAGTTGGTATTTCATCCTGACCATCAAGCGACATTCGATTTAGCTGGAAAGTTGCGTGACGAGTTCGTCATCAGCGCGACGGGAAAAGTTGCCGAGCGCGATGAATCATTAAAGAATCCAAAACTCGCCTCGGGCGCAGTTGAAGTTATCGTTGAAACCCTTGTAATTTTGAATAAATCCGAGACTTTACCAATCCAACCATTCTCAGAGCATCAATCAAGCGAAGAATTAAGTTTGAAATATAGTTATCTTGACCTGCGA
>SABI01000589.1 GCA_009929055.1 Spirochaetia bacterium
CCTTTTGATAGTGCACGAGCCATTAAGGCAATAGAGCTTTTTTCTATATCAGCCTCTAGTTCTTCCTTGGAAGGTGTAGAAGCAACAGAATCCCAAACTATTAGCCAATCTGCTCCACCCTCTTCTATCTTCTTCTTACATATAAACTCTATAGAGCGGAAAACGTCTTCTATAGTTTGAAGCTGAAGGCGCACAACTTTAGATGGGTCAACACCAAAGTGCGACATAAATTGTGGTGTAGAGGTTCCCTCAGAGTCTAAAAGCGCGACTCTTAAGCCCTTCTTCTGTGCGTTAGCCATAATCCCTGCAGCTACTGCGCTCTTACCGGTGTTATGATTCAATATTCCATTACCGAAATAACAATGGTCGGGATCGTCAACTTCAATATCAACGATTGGGCACTTTCCAATTGCCTCTACTGAGACTACTACAGAATATAATCCATCTTCACATAGAAGACTAGTCCTTTGTGGTTGTAAGTGTCTAGTTTCTACCCATCCAGTAGACGCAAAGCATCTGTGAGGAGCAGATGTTTTAATGGTTCGCCCATTAGTTAATGTAATCTTATACGTATCGAGAAAGCCTTTCTCGACATATCTTTTAATAGGAACAAATCGACTCTCTGTTGTTTTTACGGAGATTTTTAATCCTTGCTCGAGAAGTGATTTAACTTCTGAGATGGGGATAATTTTTGTTTCCATATTTTCATACTCCTAATAAGTTTATCTACCTTGGAAGTTCGAAGCTGGCTTGATTTTAAAGCAAGTAAAATCTGCTCTTCGGTCCACGGTGTCAAGTCGTAAGTAAATTCATCAATAGTATCACTCTTAAGCCCAAATTTTTTACAAAAATTCTCTAGAGCTTTACTTTTCTCTAAGTTGTTTTCTAGTTGTTTGAGCCTATATGGTTTAATTTCCAATATAGAATTTTCAATTACTAAATCTGGTTGATAAGTAGCAGATCTACCATCTGCTTTTTTATATGAAATTCTATGACTAGAACTACTAAATTGAATGCCTTTTTTAGTAAGAGTGTCGAAAATCATTAATTCCAAAGCAGAGCGAAATAAATACCACTGCCCATTAAGTTGTACCCAGCCTGTACAACCTTTGCCAGACCCTACCGGTGGGGGCTTACCATACATACCATTAAGCTCACCTTTTAGAGAATTCTTTGGAAGGTCACCAAACTCCCCCTCAAGATATTTGCGAAGCTTCCAAAAAGTACAATATCCTATTTTATGTTTTTGGTTAAGCTTGCGCCACACTTGGCTGATAAATAGTCCTTCTTTCTGAAACTCTCTATAGTCTTCAATTAAAGCTTCATCCAGGTGTCTTTTTGAT
>SABI01000590.1 GCA_009929055.1 Spirochaetia bacterium
AAGTGCTTTTTTCATAATTGCACAACAACTGGCATTAAGTAGCCAAAGGAGCAGTGAGATGACAAGGGAAGAATTTATTAAAAAGTATAAAAACGATTGGCTCTACTATTTTGATGGTTATTATAGCGCTTGTATTGATGATTTTCTAACTAACATTTACAACGACCATGAAGCACAGCTTAAAGCTAAGGACGAAGAAATAGAAAGACTGGAAGAAATAATAAACACTTCAATAGAAGAAATTGAATATGTCATTATTAAACCACATTATGTAGAAGTGTATCTTAATAATAATAATGCAATTAGATTTTTAAAGGATAACAAATGACACTAAGAGAAAAGATTGAAGTAATGGAAGCCTTTGAACGAGGAGAGGAGATAGAAGTTTCAGACTACGGTTACGAGGAATGGCGTACTGTTAATGACCCATTTTGGAAGTGGAATGTCAACAAATACCACATCAAGCCTAAACCAAAGCAAGTAATTGTTATTGAGAAGTGGTTGTGTATGTCTGGTTGGGGTAACTATTTTATTATTGAAGGAGGAAAAGCCTTCTTTGAAACTGGCGGATATGACAGGCAACAAGTAAAACTACTATCAACAAGGGAGGTAGAAATTGATTAAGATTAAAATAGCTGTGGCTTTTATTAGTGGTTTGGTTATGTCAGCTAGTTTAGCTAGTATAGCTTTTAACAAGTATGAAAAGACTCAAGCTACACTAAGACAGCAACTAGAGACAGAGAAGTCTATATCTGAGGCCTTATACCAAGAAAATAAAATCTTGGCTAATGAGATAGTTCTACGTCAAGACATTACAAGCTTAATAGTTGATGCAGCTAGAAGTTATAACCTTGACCCTCTGTTATTAGCTAGAGTGATTAAGTCTGAGAGTAACTTCAGACCTAACCCAAAGCATGCTTTGCCACATGTTATAGGGCCAGCAGGCATTAACACTAAGGCATGGAAGCACACTAAGCATAACCCAAACAGTTATGTTGGTTCATATTATGTAGGAGCAGAGATACTGAGCCACTATATGGAGGACTCAGATAGTTTAACCTTAGCGCTAACACGCTATAAAGGTTTAAGCCCATTAGGCCTGTCACAAGCCAAACAAATTGTAAAGGAGATAGAACAATGATAGTAGAGGTATTTATTGAGGATAGTAGTGTGTACTACATAAATGAAGATGGCATAAGAAGTTACTTATGCTCTAAGCCAAGTGTACCGTTTAAAGAGGCTAAATACGAAGAGCCTTTAAAATCAGGGGAAGTCGTTGAGCTATCTAAATCTGGTATTAGAGCAGATGAGCTTATTAGGTTACGAAAAGAAGGCATTATTT
>SABI01000125.1 GCA_009929055.1 Spirochaetia bacterium
ATTGGTGCATTCTCTTGTCCACAATCAAGCCAATGCTCCATAACGTATTCGCCGATAACGCCATGCGTAATAAATTGCACAAGCACATTCGTGTCTTTTTCTTTCAATGGCACAGGCTTCTCCAGCATGAGGAAAAGTTGTCCTTCGTGTATTTCAAATTTAATCATTTAATTCTCCTCTGTAATTTTGTGGTTGTTCATTGTCACTCCTTTTTGTATTTGATTCCACAGCAATCCCTTACATTGTCAATTGGACATTTTTCTAATTTCTCTATTTCCCTGTGTTTTGCGTTTGCTGGACACGCCCAACACCAACTTTTTGACAGATTCTTTGGATAATAAAGAAGGTACTTACATTTGTCTTTTTTACATTTTTCTACATCCATTTTATACTCCATAAATTTCTAATTTATTTGGTTGCGGAACAAATTGGGCAATAATAGTCACTTCTTCTCCTGTTTTATTTAATTGTACCGCCTCTTCTAATAGACGAAAGATTTGTGTATTGTGTGTCTCAAACTTCATTTTTATCTCATCCTATGCTTAGTATTAAGTAGGTTAGGGTTACTAAAATAATAACCTAATACCCGCAAATTTCTATCCGTATAAAGTAAATAACTTCTCTCTTGGTCTTTATAAAATCTCATAGTGAAGTTACCTTCGCTAAATTCTACTAAAAAAGTTACTTCCGCATAGCTTTCATCAAAGCAAATATCGTTATCATAAACTATAACCCCATTTTTAAACTTAATTCCAAGTTCCTGTTTATACCTATCGGATACATCCTTCCAATGAAGTAAATGAGCTTTTTCATAAAAACTGATTTCTTTAATGATATTAAATCTTTCCTCACTTTCTTCATCCACAGGTTGCATAGTTAACTGCTCTACTTTACCAGAAGTAGTCACTCTAAGTAAACGTAACTCATGAGGAGAGGCATGTCTCTTAAATTCCCAATTACCTTCAGAATCTACTTCCCCAAAAGCTATTCGATACAATAGAGGCTCTCTCTCTTTATCTGCAAGAGTATATATCTCCTCACTAACACAATTAGGGCATACATCCCTATATACTTCAGGAATAGTATATCCTTTCCATTCTCTTGATTCCGCAATTTTTTTCTTGTACGGACTCTCAAAAGTATGTTTACATAAAGCACACTTATTCATTATTTCCCTTCTCCCCAATTATCACAAATAACTGGTTCAGCAATTATAGGTACAGTTTCATTAATCTTAGGAAACGCATTCTCCATACAATACTTAATAATTCTTGCGCCCTCTTCAACTTTATCTTCTGGACAGGATACTACAATTTCATCGTGTATAGTCATTAGCATCTTAGCACCGAGTTTTTTAAGTTCAGGATACATATTAACCATTGCCATCTTCATAATATCTGCTCCAGTCCCTTGAATCACAAAGTTTGCAACTTCTCGTTCCTGATAAGCCAAAGTACGGTGCATGTCTGCTGTTACCATACTTGGAAACCTTGCAGCTTCATATAATTCTTTACATCTTCTTCTCCTACCTGAAAAAGATTTAACATAGCCTCTTCGTTTACCTACACCCTTAACGCTTTCCATAAAAGGCTTTACTCCTGAATAAGTTCTAAAATAGCCGTTATAAGCTTTTTGAGCTACATCTAAGGGTACTTTTAAGGCTTCAGAAAGAGTTCTTGGACTCATGCCATAGATAAGTCCAAAATTAACAATTTTAGCATAAGTACGCTGTTCAGGATACTTCTTCTTAACTTCATCTACAGAACACTTAAGATTAAAAGAAGCTATCGCAGTTCGAGAATGTATATCAATATCTTCCGCATAACATTTTAGCATTTCTTTATCTTTAGAATAAAAAGCAGTAAGTCTAAGTTCCACCTGGCTATTGTGCGTGACTATACCATTTGAAATAAATTGATTGCTTCCATGAACTTGCAAGTCATAAGTATTTTTAACTCCTACATCTTCTATACTTATGACTTCTGGAAATATAACATTATTCTCAGCATAATCCTTTAAACTTTTCAGTTCATTATAAGGATATATCTCTTTTATAGTGTTAGCTAAAGAAAAACTTACATTTCTCTTCAAGTTTCTTTGATTTTTTAACTTATTGAAAGCTGCATTGTCTCTGTCACTAAACTGTTCAATGTATGGATATTGATAAGCATACTCATTACTGCATAACTTCTCCCCACATCTTTCACTCAGCTTGTCTGACTTACGTTTAGATATAAAGCCTACGCTGTCTTTAAATCTACTCAGAAATTGTTTTCTTATGACAAGATAATACGCATATCCTTTACTATGAGAAACGATTCTTAACCGAGAATGTATGCCTAAAGAAAGAAGCAATATTTGTACCTTCTCTACCATTTCTCTGGATTTCGATGAAAAAGATGCTACTCCAGATACGCCTTTTGAAATAGAGCCATCAGATTCAAATAAACCCCTTAAAAAAGCCCCCTTTATAGATTCTGAAGCCATAAACATAATATCAGGTATATTATACTTGTATACACCTATGTAATTCAAATATTTACAAAGACCTTTCCTATGTACTAGGTAGCGAGTAGCTCCCTTATCTGCATAGACATGTACACTTGCTTTAAATAAGTGTGCCAACTGATTCTTAACATGCTCCTGTAAATCCCTATCTTCATCACAAACAATTACTCCTATAGACCTTTCACAAAATAGTCCATCCCCTAAAATCATTCCCAACAACTCTGCAAAATCCTCGCACAGAAAAGCGGGAACTTTAAAATCTTTAGTCTTGTTAGAGGGTTTAACTATATCGGTCAAGGGAGGCATACTAATTAGTACCTCTGGATTAATCTTTCTACCTGATGCTACAACCCGTTCCCCTATAGAGATTTCACCTACCTGCTTCCAAATATATTCTCCTCTATGGTCTATCGTCTTTACTCTATGTTCTCTTGTAGACACTACGGAATATCCTATATCTGTAACTAACTTAACACATTCCTTACTACCTGAAAATACTGCTTTTTCAACGTTATACAATTCTCCTGACTCATCAAATACCTTATCACCAACTACAATTTCTTCAATATTTACTAAACCTCTTTCTGTATAGACTTTAGTTCCTTCCGCTATACACAGGTCACAGACTATAAGTTTATCTCCCTTTTCAGGGATAAAACACTTACGAATTTTACCTGAGCGAGGTAATTGCTGAAGATTTGGATTAGAGCTTGAAAATCTTCCTGTAGTTGTCGCAACTTGATTAAAGTCCGAATGGAGTCTATCTACCCCATACATATAAGTAGAGACAAGCTTACTAAGCTCTCTGTGTCGTAAAATCCACTTAACGGGTTCATGCTCTTTAGCTAAGATATTAAGTATCTCTGCACGAGTAGAATATTCTCCCGTTTTTGCAGAACGTGGCTCTATAGGGTCAATTCCCGCATCCTCAAAGATTGCTTTTGAAAGCTGTTTAGGAGAAGCGAAGTTTATATCTCCAAAAGTCTCTCTGAGCTTTATCTCAAGCTCTTTCATTTCTTGTTTAGATTCTACTTCAATCTCTTTTAGTAATTCCAAATCAATAGGTACGCCATTTAACTCCATATCCACTAAAACATTTACAAGGGGCTTTTCAATTTTTTCATACACAAATTGAAGTTGTTCCTCTTTAATAATTGGATAAAGCATGTTCCACAAATCAAGAGTATATTTAGCATCTAAAGCAGAGTAATTTACTTCTTGCTCCCATACATTAGTCAACAGCTTTTTAGTTTCATCTTCATGCTCTTTTTTAGACTTCTCAACAAGTTCTTGCCACTCTTCATCAGAACAATTAAGTTTATACAAAAGGTCATTATACTGCTTAACTAAATAAGGGCAACATTCTTCTTCAGAAAATTCACTAAGTTCTGCCGCAATTTTCTTAATCTTGTTTTTCAATTTTACTTTAGGCTTAACGTCTGGAAGTATCTCAACTGAGTTTTGAATGAGTGCTTTTCCTTGTTTAGTAGCCTTGCTAACATCCCAATTCTTAACCCCTAAATATCTTTGAGCTACATCTTTCAATCCTTTTCGCTCATTTTCATTTAATAGATGCGCTATCAACATGGTATCTTCAAAGTCATGAATGTCTATATCCAGCCAAAGCTTAACAGTTTTCTTGTCATACTTAGCATTGTGCATAATAATCTTTACATCACTTCGAGAAAGAATTTCTTTGACAAAACTATCTTTTACTACAAATCCAAATCCATGATAATTCTTCATGCCTATACCACAAGAATAAAAGCCCTTTTCTGTAGCAAAGGACACCCTATAAGGAGTTGCTAAAAAATCCTCGGATTCAGTATCAAAGGCAATTACTTTTGCAGTCCGCAAATCTTTAGCCATGTCTCTGTGTAGCTGTAAAACTTCTTCAGTCATTAAAGTCTCCTTAAAACTTCTTCTATTGAATATTCATCTGGGTCTTTTGTTGATTGCACTTTTATGCTTTTTGGAAATGAGTTTCTAATTCTCCTAAAAGCTTTTTCTCCTGCAAAATCATTATCAAACCAGCAGAATATGATTTCAGGATTTATCTCATGCAATAGCTCAATCTGCTTTTCTGATACACTCGTACCCATAAAAGCTAACGCATTTTTTATTTTCAAAGTATTACTAAGATACATAACTGATATTGCAGACTCAACTAATACAACGAAAGGGTATTTTACATCTAACATATCCCATCCATATAAATAGTTTGTCTTAGGAAAATAAAGTGCTTTGTATTTTTCATGTTCATTTAGGGGTTTAAGAGTTCTGGACTCAAAACCCACTAACTTACCATTAAATTTCACTGGTATTGTAAGTCGGTCTCTCCAACTATCATACCCGCATTCAAAAATCTCAGGGCATATTACGCCTCGTCCAGATAAATACCTATTTGCCTTATACTTAAACAACAAATACGTTTTTTGAAGGTCGTCCAGATTAGCTATAGTTTTTCTAATCTTCTCTTTATTTTCAGAAAAAGTTCCTAAAGATTCTACCCAACAAAGAGTATCATATAAATCTTGCTTAGTAACTTCTGCTAAATATTCAACAAACGTGCCTGATTTATCACACCCAAAACAGTGAAAAATCCCAGTATCTTTTTTAATAAAGAGAGATGCTGTCTTTTCATCATGGAAAGGGCATATAGTTACTAAGTCTGTATATCTATCCTTAAACTCTATCCCAAAGTCTTTTAGTATCTTAACAATATCAATATTCATCTCAGTCTTACCTTAAATCCAAGCTCCCTAAAACAATCGATTAGGGAATCTATAGTGTCATCAGGATAAAAATTTACGTTATATACCTTTATGGCTTTTTTATTCAACTTATTTCGTCTAAGAATATATCGCATATACTCTTGAGAGCATCCAAGCTTTCCAGCCAAAGAACGAGTAGAATGAAAAATACCTTTAACTGTCTCAACAGTATCTTCATTTAAGAGAACTACTCCCTTAGAAACTTCATAAGGGTAGCGGAGATTGACAGGTATATGAGCTTCCCTGTTATATCTCCGCACACTCTCTTTAAAAGAAATATCTGTTCTATATCTTATAGACCTTTCTTCTAATATCTTTCTACGGTGTCTTTCATAATACTCCCTATTGTATTCTGGAGTATTTTTTCCCATTAACTCTCCCAGTCAAAACAGTTTACGGCTACCGTAACTAATCTTCCATCAATAACTTGCATTTTATCTGCATTAGGAGAACCACAAAGACACGCATAGTCAATGTACTCACCAACAACAGATTTAGTCTTAAATCTACAAGTAAAACATGACCTATTCTTAGGATTACTAAGACAAGAGTTTTCGTGAGCCTCTACTTTTGGAATAAATTTTTCTAAATGTTTATCTCTATTATGTTCAGGAACTTTAAACTTGTATCGTTTATCACAATAGGAACAACAGATATACTCATCAGTAAAAAATCTTGGCATTTCTATCTTCCCACGTTTACTCGTCTTACACGAGGAATCCTTTCATACGCTTCATCTTTCTTGAGGTCTTTAACTACTTTACCAAGATTAATGTCTTGTGTCACATCATAACACTCTTGTCCAGTAAACCCACTGGTTTCAACAACAACTTTTCCGTCTTTTTTAATTGTAACTTCAACTTTCTGTAACATTACCGTCTCCTTGAGTATGTGATATGTACTTCACCATTTCGATTAACTTTTCGGGATTCTACAGAAAAGCCTTTTCTAAATAAAGAATCTTCTACCTTTATTTCAGAATAAGTTTGGGTCAATTCCTGTAAAACTCTATCCTTAGTAGTTCCAGTGCCATAAAAATCACCAAAGATGGTATAGCTTCCGTCTTTCTTAACAAGACCAAATTCACTGTTTAATTTGTAGTCAACATTGTGTGTTCCTACCCATCTACTGCTAATAGTTGCATTTTTATTAAGAGAGCCATATAGCTTAACAATCGCCCTCTCCAAAACTGCTACATCAGTCAGCTCAGTTTTAACTTCTTCAATATGAGACATACTCATTTCTCCTTTTTTGATTTATTTTCTTCAAAATCTTTAGGTAAAAGGGGTCGTAAATACTCTAATGCAAATTGCATCATCATGTATCCAAACTCCCTATCCCTAAATGACTCATTCAAAAGCCTTGTAGGTAAATCGATACTTTTTGTGCGCTTCATTTTAGCGATTTTAGCAAGCACAAATAGTAAATTCTTCTTAGCGTTCATAATACAAGTATATAAGATAGCGTATTTACGTCAAGCACTATTTTTAAGTCTAAATGTGGCAATCGTAACAAGACACTAACACATCATCATCTAAAGAATTAAAGTAATCCCAATACTCCGTAGCCCAGTCTTGATCTTCAACTTCCTCACTATGACATCCAAACCAGCCCATCTCACCTCTCTGATGCCACTTTCCATCCAAATCAATAAAGGCGAAAGGAGTAATATTGCTCCAAGCCCTCTTCTTTGCATACTCTTCCTTCTCTAAAAAGTATACAGTATCTAAAAGGCATTCAAGGGGATACCCAATTTCTTCTCTTGCCGCATTTAAAGCTTTTACAGCATCCTGCTCCCTATACTCTTTG
>SABI01000591.1 GCA_009929055.1 Spirochaetia bacterium
CTCTTCTGAGATTCCCATGGCTCTTAATTTCATAGCTCCGTCAGTCATTTTATTGACAGCATAGACATAAGCTAGTTGTCCGTTCGTGGCGGTGATAGTAGTAGAACTCTTTTCTGTTCCATAAGTAAGTTCATATTTACTCATCTTCTTGAAATCCCTAGCAGAGATGTATCTGAATGTGAACTTATCGCCAAATATCTTAGCTACGGCTTCGTCAAGCATCTTAAATGCCGATTCAGTACCTTCGTAAGCGTTCTGACTAGCGCTTAAAATACCTCTTGAGAAATGGTCGTGCAAATAACCATTCCCTGCTACCTGATTAGGAGCAAGAGAACGTAAGATGAAATCAAAACTCTGTAATGGAGAGATGATTAAATTACTCTTTAGCCATTGTTTAAACGTTCTTCCTTTCTCAGGGTTATTCTTAGGCTCTATTCCTTTCATATCTGAGTTGACAAAATGAGAAAGAGTGGCTACTCGTTCTTTATCTTGTAACTTGATATTTTTAAGAGCTTCTTTCCCTTCAGCGATAATTTTATTCAATCGAGCACTTAAATCGTCGTAAGCAGAAGTCATTTCTGACTTAACTTGACCGACCATATTTTCTATTGAATCGACTAACTCTTTATTAGGAATTCTTTCTTCGCCTTTCTTACCAACTAAATCATCTTTAGCTTTGCTCAACTCTTCGGATAACTCCGATAATTGAGCTTCGCGCGTCTTGATTTCATTCATGTAATCACGAGCAATACCAAGACCAACTAATTTTGTTTCGTCAGAAGTTGTCTTTTTATCCAAGTTATTGATTTCATTGATTTGATTTTCAACATCTTCCAACGTCAACTCTTTCAATGATTTTCTAATCGTAGTGATTATACTAACTGTTTCATCGTCAACAGTTGAAGCAATAGAAATACCTTTTGCATTCTTATCTTGCACCTTAAACTTCATTAAGTCATTGAAACGACGTTTAGCATTTCTAAGTTGAATTTGTCGAACGATACTAGAAATTTTATCAAACTCTTTTGTTAAATCCTTTTTATTAGAAGCATTTCTTACATTCGTTAATATCTGAGATAACTCAGCCCTAGTCATATTATTCATTGAGCCGTTATTCAAAAGAGCTTTAACCATATCCGTAACGAGATTAGCCGACTCTTTTAAGTTAGCTGTTTGCTCACTGATAGCTCTTCCTACAGTCTTGATTTCACTTTCTACCATACGTCTACCTTTGGCTCCATACTTGTCAGCTCTAGCCGCGATAAACATATTAGAAGTAGTTACCATTTCTTTCAAAGAAGCACCTGATTCAAATTTAGGAGCTTTAATTGAGAATAAAGGG
>SABI01000126.1 GCA_009929055.1 Spirochaetia bacterium
AACCAACACTTTTCATCCCTTCCATTAATGGTCCTTCAATAATTTCTACAGCTTCAAGAGATGTGAGAGAATCTAGATCTTCCTTCAGAGAACTCTCATCACCTTTAACTATTGCCCTTACAAGCCTCTGTTCACTCGTCAATGTTTCTATTGCTTCTATTTGAGAGGTGTTTACCCTCTTTTTTATATCTTGAGTAGCAATGGCTAAGTTGATTAAATCTTCCGTAGCTTTTTGACCATTATTGTTTGTGAGAAGAAGGGCTTCTTTAATAATTGTATAATGCTCTTTATTGAGTTCTTTTACATCTATAAGGGTAGAGGGGTTCACTATAGCCATATCGAGGCCATAAAGGAGCCCTTGTTCTAAGAACACTGCATGAATAGCTTCTCTTATATAGGAATTACTTCGAAAACTAAAACTTAAGTTACTTAATCCACCACTGACTTTTACTTTAGTGTACTGAGTTTTAATCCACCTTGTTGCTTCAAGGAAGTCTTTACCATAGGTAGCACTTTCTTCCATTCCTGTTGCGATAGTAAGAATGTTTGGGTCGAATATGATTGAATGAGGAGGGGTAATTGAATTATCTATTAATAAATTATAGCTTCTAGTTGCAATTTCACATTTCCTTTTAAAGGTATCTGCTTGTCCCTCTTCATCGAAAAGCATCACAACCATAGCAGCCCCCATTGATTGAATAAAACGAGCTTTTTCAATGAATAGTTCAGGGCCATCTTTTAAACTAATAGAGTTCACAATTGCCCTTCCTTGCAATTCTTTGAGGGCAGTAACAATTATATTCCAATTAGAAGAATCGATCATGATAGGTATTCTTGCTATTTCTGGGTCAGCAAGGAGGGCTCGAAGTAAAACTTTCATCACCTCTTGTCCATCAAGAAGGGCATCATCGAGGCAGATGTCAATAATATGGGAGCCATCAAGGACTTGCTGTTTAATAATAGAAAGGGCTTCATTATATTTCTTTTCGGCTATGAGGCGTTTAAACTTCCTAGAGCCACTTACATTTGCCCTCTCTCCAACTATGATTAAATTTTCTTTTGTCTCTTTAATTAATTCTAATCCACTTAAACTGAATGTGGCCTCTTTAGGAACTCTTGAAGGAAGAGGCATTGTATCTAAAAGTTCTTTGAGAGATCTAATATGGTGGTGGGTTGAACCACAGCATCCCCCTATTATATTTAGGAGGCCTTGTTCTAAGGGCTTTTTCATAAGGTGAGCTAATTGTTTTCCACTTTGCCTATATGTTCCATCGATATCAGGAAAGCCTGCATTTGGATGGGCACTTATAGGGAAAGGACTTATCTTAGATAGAGATTCTATTAATGGGAGCATCTCTTCAATTCCTGTTGAACAGTTCAATCCTAGCGATAAAAGGGGGTATGATGATAATGAAGAAACAAGTGCTCCTAGTGTTTGGCCACTTAAAGTACGTCCACTTTTATCACTAAAGGTAGCTGAGACCATAACAGGAAGATTAATGTTTCTCTCTTTCATCTCTTCAAAGATTGCATATAGAGCAGCTTTTGCAACTAAGGTGTCAAATACTGTTTCAACTAAGAAGAGGTCGACATTCCCATCTAAAAGGGCTTTTACTTGTTCGGTATATATTGCCACAAATTGATCAAAAGTAGCATTTCTTGCACTTAAATCATCAGTTGATGTTGAAAAGCTTAATCCTTTCCCAGTTGGGCCTAAGACTCCAGCAACAAAGGCATAGCGAGACTCATCTTCTGATTCAATCATCTCTACGGCAGAGCGGGCAATTTCTGCTGAAGCAAGGTTCAGATCATAGACATACTCGGTTAACTTATATTCTTCTAGAGAGAAGGCATTTGCCCCAAATGTATTTGTCTCAATGATATCTGATCCTGCTAAGAGGTACTGATAATGGATATCAAAAATTACATCACTTCTCGTAAGAGAGAGGAGGTCTATACATCCTAAAGCAACTTCATTTGAATCAAGTTGGTAATCTTCTTCACGTAGGTTCAGTGCTTGGACAGTTGTTCCCATTGCACCATCGAGGAGTAATACTTTCTTATTATTTTCTACCAAGGTTCGTAGATACTGCCCTCTTGTCATCTTTACCCCTCAAATTAAAAGTTATTTTGTAGTTTATAGTAGAATTAGAGCATCGTACAATAGTTTCTTCTTTCATATGGAGGTTTCTATCCAATCTCATTGTACTTGATGAGAAGTTTTACTATGATAAAGAGATGAATATTCAGTTGATTGCTTTTCTAGGAAACAAAGGGTCTCTTTATACTAATACTCGCCACAATAGTGGCTGGCTTTTTTTTACCCACCATTTTGCCCACTCAGAAAAGCTTTTAGTTCAGAAATTTCATGGTCTACATGGACAGTTATTCCTCAAACAACATGCTATAAGAGTTCTCCTTCCCCATACCTATATGAATGAAAGTGGGGTAAGTATTGGGGCTATGGTGCGCTATTTCTCCATACCTATAGAGAATGTATTAGTTGTGTATGATGATATTGAACTTCCTTTCTCAAAAGTTGTTCTCCAAAAAGGGGGGGGCTTAGGGGGCCATAACGGACTCAAATCTATTGCAAGTAATCTTTCATCAAAAGAGTTTCTCAGACTGAGAATCGGTCTATCTCGACCAAAACAACAAAATCAAGATGTTGCCTCTTATGTTCTCTCTCGCTTCTCTATCGATGAAGAAGCTCTCTTACCTACCGTATTTGATAAAGCACTAGAGCTTATTTATCAATATATAGAGTCGAATGAAAAAGATGGACTTCTTCCTATTTCGTTTTCTCTCTTGTAACAGAGCTCTGTATACATAGACTCTCCTCTGATTGTTTTCCAGTAAGAGAGTCTTAACACTTCTTCATCAATGTTTACAAAATAATAGATAATTTACATCATCATATTGGGTAACCATAGGACTAATTGAGGGAAATAAGTAATAGCAAATAAAACTATAAGTAAGGGAACTAGAAACGGAAGTATTGCTTTATACATCTTCTCAATTGGAATCTTTGCTTGTCGAGCGCAGATAAACAAAGAAGTTCCTACAGGAGGTGTTGCAAGACCTATCATCAAATTAAGAACGACTACAACACCTAAGTGAATTGGATCGATGTTGTACGCACTCATAAGAGGTATTAAAAAAGGAACTGTAATAGTAAGAACAGACAAAGCTTCCATGAACATACCTAAGACAAGAAATACAATGTTTAAGAAAAGAAGGATTAGATACTTATTGCTTGTAAGAGTAATCATCCAATTTGCAATTGAGTTGGTGATACCCATCATTGCAACAAGCCAAGAAAAACTTGCTGCTCCTGTAATAATAAATAAGATTGTTGCTGAATCAATTGCAGCAGATTTGAGTTCATTCCAGACAGCTTTTAAACCAAGTTCTTTATATACCAACACACTTAAAATAAAAGAATATCCTACAGCAACTACTGCTGCTTCGGTTGGACTAAATATTCCACCCCAGATTCCACCAATGATTATTATAGGAGTTAAGAGCGATAAGAGAGCCTCTTTAGTAGAAACAAAAACTTCTTTTATGCTAAAGGTATGTTTAGGGTAATTCCTTTTTTTACTCATAAAAAATATTAACACCATTGTAGTAAACCCAAGTAAAAGACCTGGAATAAAACCACCCATGAAGAGTGCTCCAACAGATACTTCAGCCATCATTCCATATACAACCATAGGGACAGATGGAGGAATAATAGGGCCTACTGTTGCAGAGGCAACCGTAACTGCAGCACTAAATTCTGGATCAAATCCCTCTTCCTCCATTGCTTGCATTTCAACTTGCCCAAGACCCCCTGCATCCGCTACTGCAGACCCACTCATTCCAGAGAAAATAATTGAAGCAACAACGTTTGCATGGCCTAGCCCACCAGGAATAGCACCAACCCAGGCTGCAGCAGCTCTGAAGATTCTTCTTGTTATACTACCAGTATTCATTAGTTTTGCAGCTAGAATGAAAAAGGGGATAGCAAGAAGTGTATATGAATTAGCACTTCCAATCATACGATGAATAATCGCCGTCGCAGTAAACGAATCAGAAAAAAGTACTGTTACAATTGCAGAAAAAGAGAGTGCGATTGCAATAGGAACTCCAGCAAGCATGAACACAGCAAAGACCCCTATTAAAATAATTCCGATGCTCATAAAACGCCCCCTTCTTGATTATCTTCAATAGTAACTCTAGGATCATGTCCAACTTTATCTCCAATTTTTAATTCCATCATATGAACAAATATATGTACGATTGCTGGAATTGCGGCTACCGAAAAGGAAAGATAGAACACTCCTTTTCTAACTGGGATAGTATTAAAAGATTGTCCCCATGTAGACATTGTGACTTTGAATCCATTAAAAGATGCAAATAATAAAAATATAATACATATCACATAAATGCCTTCTCTCCAATAATATTGGACTTTGGGGGGTAAATTTGAGACAACAAAATCGAGGGAAATATGCTCATTTTTCTTAAAAGCCATAGCTGTTCCAAGAAATATCATCCAAACAAAACTAACAATCGTAAATTCATACACCCATGCAAGTGGATTGCCAAACACATATCGAAAAACGACTCCACTCAAGGTAATCACAGTCAATACGGACATGATAACCCCGGAGATAGTACTTACTATTGTGTCTAAGATATTACTAAGTTTTTTTACAAAATTCATACATAGTTCCTTATGTCCTTAATATAAAGGAATCCTCATAATTAAGGATTCCTTAGTTGTTATGCTACTCAATAACCTTAATTAGAAGCAAGAGCTCGCACTTGTTCAATTAAATCTTTACCAAATACTGGTTCAAATTGCTTATAGACACTATCTGTGGCATTCACAAAGGGGACAAGATTAGGTCTAGAAACCATCATTCCCTTACTTTCAAGATCTTTAATCATCTCATTTTCAGCATCACGTACCATATTTCTATGAACTTGAGCAAATTGTTTAGCGGCAGAACCTATTAAATCTTTGTGCTCTTGACTCATTTTCTTCCATACATTTTCACTTACTAAGAATACTAGTGATTCATATTTATGGTTTGAAATAGTAAGATATTTTTGGACTTCATTGAAGCGGCTAGCATGAATGTTGGCAATAGGATTTTCTTGTCCATCGTAAGAACCTTGTGAAAGAGCTAAATAAAGTTCAGAAAACGCTAATGGAGCTGGTTTAGCACCAAGGGCTCTAAAGATAGCTAAAGTCATGTTGTTTTCTGGAGTTCTTAGCTTAATTCCTTGTAAATCACTAGGAGATTCGATTGGTCTTTTACTATTTGTAATTTGTCTCAACCCATTTTCCCAATAAGCTAAACCACGAATACCTTGAGCAGGTAGAGACTCAAGGAGGCCCATCCCTAAAGGACTATCGAGAACCTTATCAACTTTTTCGTATGAGTCAAACAAGAAAGGAAGTTCAAATACAGCAATCTTTGGCTCATAATTAGCAACAACACCTACTGCATTTATGGTCATATCTAATGAACCCATACTGGCCATTTCAACCATTTCTGAATCAGTTCCAAGCATTTCTGATGGAAATAAATCAATTCGTACGGTTCCATTAGATTCCTCGTTAACATACTTTGCAAATTTCTCTGCAGCTAAATGTCGTGGATTTGTTACAGCTCCACCATACCCTAATCGATATACGGTTACTTTATCACCCTTTTTTTCACCTTCTGCTTGTGCAAAAAGAAGAGAAATGGATGTACTTACAAGAAGAATTACCATAATAGCGATTAACACTTTGTTTGCTTTTCTTTGTTTCATTTTCATAAATTAGAAACCTCCTTAATAATTTCTATGTAGAAAATTTGTATATTAATAACCCCTTAAGGGATTAATCCATGTGTGATCCACCGTTTACATCGATATCCTCACCGGTAATATAAGCAGCTTCATCTGATGCTAAAAATGCGACAGTATAGCCTATTTCACTTGTTGTTCCTGGGCGTTTCATAGGAATAGTTTCCCAGATAGCTCTCTCTGTTTCGTCACTAAGACCTTGACGAATATCGGTTGCAACAAGTCCTGGGCAAACAGAGTTAACAGTAATACCATTTGCAACAACTTCTCGAGCAAGAGCTTTTGAGAATCCTAGTATACCAGCTTTTGCTGCAGAGTAGTGAGATCCACCATATACTCCACCGCCTCGTTTACCACTAACAGAGCTCATGTTAATTATCCTGCCAAAGTTATTTTTAGCCATTTCAGGAATAACTTTTTTAGAGCATATAAACGTCCCTAATAAATTCACATTGAGAATTCTGTTAAAATCTTCTACGCTCATATCGAGAGTTTTTATTGGTTGAGTAATACCTGCATTATTTACTAGAATATCTATTCTTCCATAGGTATTCACTACAAGGTCTACCATATTACTTACTGATACCTCATCAGTAACGTTAAGAGAAACAGCTAGAGCCTTGCCCCCAACTTTTTCAATTTCAAGAGCCGCTTTTTTTGCCCCTTCAAGGTTCATATCGCCAATAACAACTGTTGCACCCAACTTTGCTAAGATATTGGCTGTTTCTCTTCCAATACCTCTTTCACTTCCTGCCCCAGTAACAATAGCTACTTTTCCTTTAAAATTCATGTTATACCCCTGTTAATATTTTTTTTACTTGTTCAACGATAGAAGCAGTAGTAATTCCATTTGCTTCTAAAAGCTGGTGATAAGGTCCTGATTCTCCGAAATGGTCTCTTACCCCCATTCGAACAAGCTTCCCTCTACCTTCTTCTGCAATTACTTCAGCAACCGCACTACCAAGGCCATTAATAATATTATGATCCTCTATAGTGATAATGTGTTTACATTCATCTATTGCTTTTAGTACCGTATCTTTATCAAGAGGTTTAATTGTATGCATATCAATTAAGCGAGTATGAATACCCTCTTTTTCTAATAGCTTTTTATTTTTGTATAACTCAATTTGAGTCCATTCATCTTTAGAAAACATTTTAATAATTTCCTTTTTGTAAAAACTAATCTTAGTATATTCCCTATTAAATAAAAGTAATTCTTATTGTATTTTAGATAAAA
>SABI01000592.1 GCA_009929055.1 Spirochaetia bacterium
ATTTTTTAGATTTTCTACTACCTGTTGTTCATTTTGAACACCAAGGAATGTCACATGCTTATTAAGCTTATACTTTTTAATTTGATGCTTGAGGTACCATCCCAGCGGGGATCTTTTTATTATTCCCATAAAGGTATTCGATCCAATCGGAGAATTCCCTCCAACATACAGATGAGTCTTGGGGTATTTTCTAATCAACTCTGATAGAATTGGTAACACCAAATGCAAGCCTTTTACTTGACTAGAACTCTGTGAGAAATAAATTGAATGTTTCTTACAATCTTCATACTTCCACTGCGATGCTTCTTTATAGAAAGATGGCCGCAATGTCTCCCCACAATGTATATAATTCACTGATGGGTTTATTGCTTTAGTACAAGCCTCATCCCACTCTGTTCTACCCATAACATAATCAACATTCTGAATAGCTCTAATTTCATCTTTGCCAGCCTTATGCCACCTTCTTGATACCCCTTGAATCGTCCCTCTAAACAATGAAACAGGGACCCACAAGTGCCTGATAGAAAAAGGGAACCCAAGTAAACAATGTTGAGCATAAATTGAAACCATTCCTTGAATATGAATGATCGTTTGATCTGGCTTATTGAAACACTCAGTAGCTATGCGAGAATGAAGAAATTCAGTACCAAAGATATGGAGAATATCAGGTTTTGATTGAGAAATAATCCTAGAGAGATATTTTTTAAGAAGAATTCTCTCTATTGCTTTAATCTTAACAACTTTAAGGTATTTTGGTAAAGAAAACCCATAATAAGCACTATTTCCAACTCTACCCTCTACTTGTCCAAGTTTTCTACTTACAGGAAAAGCCATCGATAATTCAATTGTTTCATCATCTTTAATACTTTCATATGCCCCAGCTAGCCAACCACCTCCAAAGCTCTTCTTATTAGCATCAAGAGAAATTGGGGGTACATTGCTTAACCATAAAACCTTAACTTTTTTAGAATTCTCCATTATTTCCCCCACACCGTCTCCTTCACAATCTTCGTATAGCTCTGGATCAGCTTGACCACCTTCACCGATACATTGGTGTCATGGTAGTCATCAGGCATCTCTGTCTTTTCCTTGTTGTCCCGCATAGTCACAGCCATTTCTAAAGCCTGCTCAATGTCATTGGTGGTAACACCACCAATGACTATAGTCCCTTTGTCCAAGACTTCTGGCCGTTCCGTGCTGGTCCGTATCAGCACTCCTGCAAAATTCAGCATTGCTGACTCCTCACTGAGGGTACCGCTGTCAGACAGTACACAGTAGGCATTCATCTGCAGCTTGTTGTAGTCAAGGAACCCGAAGGGCTTAAGGCTCTGTACTAAGG
>SABI01000593.1 GCA_009929055.1 Spirochaetia bacterium
CTATCCATAGTGTTGCAAGGCAGCATTATGTATAGCCAAGAGCAGGCTAAAGCTCTTGAGGAAGAAAAAGTAGGCACAGGTTATGATACTTTCTCTATGAGAGTAGAAGGTCTTAAAAAGGGTAAGAAAGATGCTGAGACCATTACTGTAAAGACCAGAAAGTGTAAACCTGCTGGTCAATCTCTCAATCTTAGTATGGATGCTTATGAGTACATGATAGGAGAAGAAGCTCCTCACTTTGTTAAACCCAGAGATTGGTGGAGACTTACTAAGAAACAGCGGCTTGAAGCTCATCTCAAGAGGATTGTAGAAGGGCTTGGTGGAGTAAGTTTCACCTATACTATATTGGATAATTAAATCATTTATAGTGTAGACAGTATGTTATTTGTATCAATTATAGTAGGATTGTTTGGTATTATCTTACTAATAAAGACTTTTGTTAGATACCACCCTTATTTTGACTTAGTTATAAGCTATAACAAGTATATACTATTACTGTGGTATAATAAGGATGGTGGAAGAACTTACATAAAACTATTGGAATATGAGCTATGAATTTAAGATGAAAGGTGATGGTAAGGGTAGGAGGTCCAGACTACATAAGAAGATTATGAGAGCTTCTATGAATAGAATGGATGTAGGTCATTTACCTATGAGAGTACAGTCTGATAAGAATGGTTATTGGGGTCAAACCAGCAGAGGGGGGTATTTCTCCTATAAGGAAGTAAGAGACTTCCTAATGGCAAGAGTTGGTAGACCAGTGAATAATGTCTTCTCAGAGTTTGTGGTAGAGATAAAGAAACATGAACAGAATAGACCCATTAAAAAAATCTTTGATTCCTTTCTTGATTATGAAGAAGAAAGAATGAAAGGTTATAAATGGGCATCAGGCTTTTATGTTACTAATGGTATCTTGAACTACAAAAAGTGCTCCATAAAGAAACAAGCCTTTAGTCCTAAACACATCAGATGGAATAATAACCATATCAGAATGGATGTCTTAGAGCAGTTCAAGCCTATTACTACTACCTTTCTCTTCCATAGAGCTTCCACTACTGGACCATTATTTATTGGAAAACTTTGGGTATCTGTTAAAGGAAACTATATGTTGTTGCCTGTTTGGTCAGTGCATAGAGATAAATTTGACAGTAGCAGAGATACTGATGTAAGAAGGTTTGGTTTTTACACTAAAGCTCAATTGGAACACTTGTTGCAATTCACAAGAGCTACAGTAATTGGTAAAGGGGGTTCTTATAAAGTTCTTGACTATGAAAGTCCAAATGGAAGATGGTATAATACTTATGTTTACTATGATTATATAGTCAAGATAAAAAGAGAT
>SABI01000594.1 GCA_009929055.1 Spirochaetia bacterium
TTTCATGGACCTGCTCTCCTTCTATGTGTTTGTGGTAAATCACATTATATAGGATTGTCAGGTCCATTTCCATATATTTTGCCCGACCTGGGCCTGTTTCAGACAATTTTGTGCACCCAAGGGCTCTCCCGAGTGCTTGGGATAGGAGAAATTACCAAGCTTTTGCTATTTTGCAAGAGGCTCTACTAATAACCCTTATTTTAATAAGTAGTTGCTCTGTAGTATTTAGAGGAGGAGTAGGCGGGATCATAACCGACAAGACTTCTTCTTCTGGAATTGAAGATGTAAGAGTGTGGGCTTATCTTGATGAAAGCGCTCGAGATACCGATTACACTAATCATGGAAGTAATCCATTAGAGATTGAAAACAGTAGTATGGTAAAAGGTTCAGCGAGAACTGACACTAACGGAGAATTCACCATTAGTGCTATTATTTGGGATTCTAGTAATCCTCTCTTTGGTAAGACGGCTGACTACAAAAAAGTCTTTTTTCTTTTCTATCACGAGCTCTATGGATTAAAGAAAAATCAAAGCTCTATTCGAATCTATTCAGATGCTACCAATAGTGGCTCTGTAAATGAATCGTTTGATACGATAAAAGAACGCAGTACCATCTCCTTTAGAATTGAAGATGTAGCTAATAATAATCCTCTAGGAGAATCAGTTGAAGCGAAGATAACAATCTATTCTGCATTAGATGAAGTAATTGAAGAGCGAACAGAAGAGATTAATGGTACTGGTAGTATAGAAGTAACTAAGGACAAAGAGGCAACTATAAAAGTATCTGTATCTCTAAAAAAAGAGCTCTCCAACTGGAGCCAATGTGATGAACAAGGAGCTCCTGTTACTACTCCCTTACCAACTACTACTATCACTTCAACAAACCCAAGCCCTATTAGACTCTTCATGAAAAGCAGTAAGCTCACACTTCCTTCTATCTCTGGTTCAATTAGGTTGTCGGGTACAGGTACCCCAACAGCCAATCACTTAGGAACCTCCGCTGATGATAACCAAGCATTACTATTATGTGAGATAGATGTGAACGATAAACTCATTCTACTAACTCAACCCTCTGCTCGCAGAGTTACTGCACAAAGAGGAACAGGAGCAAATAATGAAACTGTATTCCATGGAGAATTTAATGGGCTTGGAGCAAATATAGAGTTTGTTGATATTACGTATACTGGAACCTATGCTACTAAGAGAGTGGCTATTGTAGTTGATGCAGATAATGATGGAGCCCCTGAGGTGGAAGAAAAATTCTTTGAAGTAGCGGTGAGAAGTAATGAACAAGGATCTTGGAATGTGGGTGTCATTAGCAACCCAGACACTATTGAAG
>SABI01000595.1 GCA_009929055.1 Spirochaetia bacterium
TGCGTTTATACGCTGGAAATGATGGTACAAAAGTGAATGATGAAACAGTTCTTGTGGCTCAATTGAAAGCAGCAAGTGAGACTATTCTAGGAATGGATTACCAAATGTTTGCGTGTACCGTTGGTGCTTTTTCAGATTCAATATATGGTTTTCTCTCCTTGAAACCGAAGGAGCAAAAAGAATTTTTACTGAATTACTTCTGTGATACCAATGTAGATTGGGACGCAGTTAGAGAGTATGTTCAGGAAAAAGTTATAAACATATCTGAAGAAAAGAAAGAACTTGACTCTGACATAGAACGGATAGAAAAAAGATTAGCGGAAATAGATTATGACTCCTACCAAGTAAAACTGGAAGACTTGAAGTATAAGCTGCATGTTGAAGAGCAGGAGTATGAGATAACCAAAACATCCTCAGAATCTATGCTGAAAGAATACAGAGACACTCTATCCAAGCAATCATACTTGTCGGCTGAAATTGAAAGAAGAGAAACAATTAAGGAAAGCGTTCAAGAAAAGGAACTAATCCTGCGTTCATTGCAAGATGAGATTCAAGCTAACATAAAAGAACAAGAAGCATACATCACCTTGCCTGGATATGACTACAGGATAAAAGCAATGGATACTAGACTAGGTTCGTTGCAGACCACTATACAGCAAACAAAAGCATCTATAGAGGAGTATGATAGGAATGGCGGAAAGTGCCCGATCCTTAAAGCTGAATGCCCACACACTGTAGGATTAAAAGAGTTTTATTTACAGTCAAAAGTTACTTTGGCTGAAAGTGAAGCTGAACGAGATAAGCTGGAAGTAGATAGAGCAGCTGTAAGAGAGGAACGTAAAAAGGCCTCTACTCTAATTTCAAAACAGAAGGATTTAATCAACTCCAAATGTATCGTTGATCGAGACTTAAAGGAGCTGCGGAAAAAAGAGCATAAACTAAGCGACTTGATTACCGAGCTTCTTTCCCTGCAGGAAGAAGTAAAGTTTTTAGAGTCCAGTTTGAATACAAACAGAATTGAATCTCTGGTTAATTCAATAGCAGCTACTAAAACAAGTATTGATACCGTAAAAGGAATTTTGCTTGGTTATGAAATATCTTTAACAGAAAAGAGAACCAAGGATGCGAAGTTATCTGAAATTGAATCAAGGTTTAAGGAGTTATCAACTGTAGCAAAGCTGGTATCCCCAAAGGGATTGCCGCACATACTGCTCAACGAAGTTTTGTTACTCCTTGAATCCTATACAAACAGGTACCTAAGTTTTGTTGGAATGTCTGTTGTAATAAGCGGCTACTCTGAGCTTAAAAGCCTGGAAGAGTTTTGCCACAATGA
>SABI01000596.1 GCA_009929055.1 Spirochaetia bacterium
ACTATGGGATATATCAAGCCAACAGATGATGATGTAAAAGGAGCGATGATACGATGAAGAAAATTGGATATATCAAAGCTTCTCTAAAAGAAGAAGTAGAAGAGCAGTCAGAATCACTCATAGCTTCAGGATGCTCTAAAATCTATGTAGAGCCAGTTAATAACTTTAACTTTCAAAACAAAGTAAAATTAGCTCAAGTCATAGAGATACTAAAAAGTAAAGATACTTTAGCAGTCACAAGATTATCCATACTCTCAAGTAGTGTTCAAACACTCTTAGAGCTTATGTTTACTCTTGAAGAAAAAGAGATAATCCTAGAAGCCACCAAACAGCAGTATATCTCTTCTAACAGTTACAACCTTGATGAGCTGCTATTTTTTCTAAGTGAGTTTATCGAAGATATAAGAGTTGAAAAACAAGCTGCTGGAATACAAAAAGCAAAAGATGAGTGTAGAAGATTAGGCAGACCTCCAAAGCTATCGCACAAAGAGGTATTAAAAGCCATTGAGCTTAAACAAAACAACACCTCACAACAAGTTGCTAATAGATTTGGAGTTGGTAGGAGTACTCTTTATAGGCATATTGCCAAATATAAAGAGGCTAGTTAAGTTAGTGCTGGAGTGGGTTTCCACTCTGGCACTGTTTTATTTTTTTATTCGCTCTACCCAATAATTTGGTTTTCGGTGTAAATTTGCTACAGCAACAATTATAATCTCTTCTTCTCTAACTTGGTAAATTATCCCGTATGGAAAGCCTTTAACTAAACATCTTCTGACTCTTTTAGAAAGTGAGTGCCAACCATTAGGATAAAACTTTATAAGCTCTAAGGCATCTGTAAATTTACTTATAAACCTATATCCGAGATTTTCTTGTTCATATTCATAATATTGAAACGCATCATCTAGTTCAGCAGAAGCTTCATCTAGTATGTTTATTTTCATCTATTGTACTTTGCTAAAACTTCATACACATCAGTAGATTGAGTTGTTCCAGCCTCATAAGCATCAATTCGTCGCTCAGACTCTTCTGCCCAAATTTTATCAAACTCAGAGTTCGGTAAATCCAAACTCAACAAAAGTTGGTCAATGAGATGTATCTTTTCTAAAGGCTTTAATTCAAACACTTCTTCATATGCTACCATAACCGCCTCCTTAATTTAATCTTGAATTATTATACCAAAATTAACCTCTAAATCATCTAAGCTCTCTATTTAAACACCTTTCAACTAGCTTAAAAACACACCACCTTGCCAACAATATGCCAGCCAATTTTTTAGTACAATTTTCCTTAGTATAGAGCTTCATAAAGTATCATTCATTCATTTTTTAATTCA
>SABI01000127.1 GCA_009929055.1 Spirochaetia bacterium
CCTTCTCCCCTTGTCCCCTTCATTCCCCCTTGCTGCCTTGAAAGGTGAGTCCATTTTCTTTTGAGTCGAGGAAGGGAGTACATAGCCCTTGCCAACTCTACTTGCAAGGAGGCCTCTTTTGTAGTTGCTCTATTACTGAATATCTGCAAGATTACTTCTTGGCGATCAATTACTGCTACATCTAATAGCTCTTCGAGGTTTCGCTGCTGTCTAGGGGATATGTCAGTATCAAATATGATGCAATCAATTTCTAACCTCTCAACGTCAGAAATAAGCTCTTCAATCTTTCCTTTCCCAATGAGGGTAGATGGGGTGATTGATGAAAGGTGTACAATAATCGTTTGTATGATATCAGAGCCCATCGTTGAGACGAGGGATATCATTTCTTGCTTTTTTATCTCTAATCGTGACTCTTGTTCATGGTGAAGATCTATGACGATAATCATACTCTTAATAACTTGCGAAGTTGTTTCAATCAATGTGTTTTCGATGTTTTTTCATCTCCTATATTAAAACTATAGAAAGTGTTATCGTAAGAGTCAATATATGTTATACTCAGCCGGCATAAATATTGAATAAGAGAGGAATTCATGGGTTTAAATTGTGGTATCGTTGGCCTTCCGAATGTGGGCAAATCAACAATCTTTTCAGCACTATCTTCTGCACCCGCAGAGGCTGCTAATTATCCGTTTTGTACGATTGATCCAAATATTGGAATGGTAAGTGTTCCAGATCAGAGACTTGAAAAAATTACTGAACTCATTCCTACAGCAAAGGTAATTCCTGCAACTGTAGAATTTGTAGATATTGCAGGCTTAGTCGCAGGAGCAAGCAAAGGGGAAGGATTGGGCAACCGCTTTTTAGCCTCAATCAGAGAAGTTGGAGTTCTTGTCCATGTTGTCAGATGCTTTGAGAACCCAGATATTATCCATGTAAATAATAAAATAGACCCTAAAAATGATATTGAAATTATCGACATAGAACTAGCTTTAGCTGATCTAGAGAGTGTTGAAAAGCGATATAATAAAGTTGTTAAATCTTCTAGAGTCGATAAAGAGAGTGCAAAAATTGCCCTCGTAATGACCCCTTTACTAGAGAAAATGAAAGAAGCTCTTTCACAAGGAAAAGGGGTAAGAAGTCTTGATTTAAGTGAAGAAGAGAATGCTCTTATTTACGACATGCACCTCATTACAACTAAGCCCACTATCTATGTATGTAATGTTGATGAAGATACCATTAATACAGAAAATGAATTTGTGAATATAGTAAGGGAAATAGCTACCTCTCGCGGTGCTGAAACAGTAGTGATTTGTGGAAAAATTGAAGCTGAAATTGCTTCCCTTGAAACTGAAGAAGAACGAATAGAGTTTCTAGAGGCGGTTGGTTTAACAGAGTCTGGCTTGCATCAACTCATTAGAAGTGGGTACCGAACACTAGGATTACGAACCTTTTTTACTGCTGGTAGTGATGAAAATAGAGCATGGACAATTAATGCTGGAGATAAAGCTCCACAAGCTGCTGGAGTTATCCACACAGACTTTGAAAAAGGGTTTATTAAAGCAGAAGTCTACTCATGTGAAGATTTGTTTATCTACAAAAGTGAACAAAAAGTAAAAGAAATGGGAAAATTCCGCCTTGAAGGGAAACAATATGTTGTTCAAGATGGAGATGTTATGCACTTTAGGTTCAATAACTAACCTTTTTTACCAATACGCAGAAAAAGTAATAGGGGCACTAAGTAAGAGAATATCTATGAGGTGAATATCAAAACGTACCACGTTTTTTCCCTCTAATATACCACCGTCTTGACTTTTAATAGCTTTTGGTGCGGTGAGTCTAAGAGATATAACACTCTCACTTATTGCACTAGGCCCCTCTTCTCCTAGGATGTAGCTAATCATCTCATAATACTCATCTTCACTCATCCCTTCATTATAGAGGGGGCCAAATGTTTCAAAGTTCTCATCTGCAAGAAAAGGGACGATACGGGTAAGTTCAGGATAGTTGTTAAGGTCAAGATAGAAATTAAGAGACTGAGTATTCCCATTTGTTTCTAAAGATAATAATGATTGGTTTTCTCTTTTGTTAAGATCTTTTAATAATTCGTTCAAGCTTGAGAAAGTAAAATCAATAAAATAGGAATTATCATTTAATTTAAGGGCAGAGACTTGAGAAGTACTTCCTGCTTTATCAAGTTCACATACAAAATCATCTACAGAAGTTTCTAGAATCGGTTTAGGATTTACCTCTTCACTAAAAGGTTGAAAGTCTTCAAGGACAGCTACAAAGAATTCACTTACACTTAAGTCAGTTGTTGCCCATCCATTTTGCCCTGCCCCTAAGGATATTCCTTGCTGCATCACACAACTGGTTGAGAGTATGAGCGTTGCTATAGTGAGTGCTAACATATTTCTAATAAATTTCATATCTAATCCTTATATCTTGTTGTCTTAAGTAATACTAAATGAATACTTAACTGGTTTCAATAATTAGTTATCTAATACATTAAAGAAAATTTGTCCATTTGAGGCATAGAGGTAATATTCTTTTTCCTTTCCTTTGTCCTTATATCTATCATAAAACCACGTTACGCTATGATTATCTAACAGAGCTAAAGCCTCGGGCTCATATGAAAGAGCCACTACTGGATTCTCACCTGTCTCCTGTAAGTAGCTAATACCTTGGTGCATTTCAATGTAGCTAAGGACGATTGGCAGTAAGTGAGAAAGTCTATACTCTTTATAGATACGATTGATAAACATATCTTGAACCTCATAGGTATCATCATCACTTGAAATATGTTCCTCAACAAGAAAAGAGGCAAAAAGAATGAAGAATCTTGAAGCACTCAATTGTAGGGGAGTGAGCATAATATGGAACCACATAACAGCATTACCCTTCGTATAAAAGATATCGCATGCCTCTTTTACTAATAGAGCCTTTTGGATATCTGTTTTACTCATTGAATCACTTTCAATGAGTTCATAAGGAGTATGTGTTTGATAATCAAGGGCAAATTGATCTTTTCTATCATAAAGCTCTGTTCCAGGAAGGAGCGAGAGGAGAAAGATATCTATATTACTTGGTCTTAGTGAAAGAGTGTAATCAATACTCTCTAAGAAAGACTCATAGGTATCTCCTGGGAGCCCTATAATCAAATCAAGTCCAAATACAACATCAAAGGTGTGTAAGAGTCCTATCTTTTCTTTAAAAAGGATTGGATCAAAGAGTCTATTAATCCCTTTTAAAACGGCCACATTGCTACTTTGAAGTCCTATTTGAAGTGAACAATAGAGCTCACCAAATAATCGAGCACTCTCAGTAGTTAATAATTCGGCCCTAATTTCAAATGTATAGTGAATATCTGATGGACTTTTTTGGACAAGAAAGGTGAGTAGGTCAACAGTTCTTTGCTTAGACATATTAAATGTTGGGTCTAATACAAACACATGCTCTACTTTGCTATTAATAATCGCATCGAGTTCTTTCTCAATTCGCTCAAACTGATACGTCCTTACACTTCTTGTCCCTTTTGATTCAAAACAAAAAGCACAATGGTAAGGGCACCCTCTTGTAAGTTCCCACAAAATTCCAGAGTACTTTTTTAGATTAACACTTTTATGTAAGAGTACTGAATGAAGTTTGCTCAGGTCATTAGGATAAGAAATAGTCGCTAGGTTGCTTTCTTTTGTATAAATCCCATCTCCTTCAATAATCTCTTTGTTTAGCCATTTCTTTAGAGCAACTCTCGTACTCTCTTCCCCTTCCCCTAAAATGAGAAAAGAACACCCGAGTGTAATTAATTCATCCGGATGGGCAATTGTCTCTGGCCCTCCGGCAAAGAGAGTTGTATGGGGGGAATGGGTTTTGAAGGCTTTTAAAAATGAGTTCATCCATTCTCTATTAAAAAGATAGATAGAAAGGCCCATTATATCGATGTTCTTTTTAGCAAGAGTACGGGCGATTGCTTCTGGATCATCTCTATCAATATAATAGTGAGTATGAACGAGGGAAGTCTCTTTCTCGATTTCCTTATCATCTAACAGAGATACATAGATAGCTAAAGATCCTAGAGGGAAAGCGAGATGACTTTTTTCAATAGAGGCTGCTACAAGATATAGATTGACCATTACTGACTCTTCTTATTACCAAAGAGGGCTAGTTCTCTTTCATTCATGAGCGTATTAAGGATACCATTTGTCATATTTTGATTCATTTCACAATAGTGTATTGAAAACAGTTTTACTGTCAATCGTTGACAAAACATCATTGAGTACCTATAACTGTTACTCATGCACTCATTAAAACTCAATTAAGAGTTCTTGGGTAGAAGGAAAGAAGAAAATGGCAAAATCAAAAGTTGACTCAAAAAAGACCCTCATTATTGTTGAGTCCCCCACAAAAGCAAGAACTATTAAGAAATTTCTCCCCTCTGACACCCAGGTAATTGCCTGTAATGGACACATTCGAGACCTGCCGAAAAAAAATCTTGGTATTGATGTAGAGAACAACTATATTCCTGAATATGTAATTTCTACTGGGAAAGAGAAAATTATAAAAGAGATAAAAAGTGAACTTGCTACAAGTTCTCGCCTCTTGTTAGCAACTGATGAAGATAGAGAAGGGGAATCTATCTCTTGGCACCTTCTTCAAGTGCTTAAACCAAAAGTTCCTTATCAGAGAATGGTATTCCATGAAATAACAAAGAAAGCTATCACTCATGCAATTGACCATGGTCGAGAACTCGATATGGCCCTTGTGAATGCACAAGAGGCAAGAAGAATACTTGACCGCCTGTATGGCTATACCCTCTCCCCATTTTTGTGGAAGAAACTGAGTGCACCTACACTCTCAGCCGGACGTGTGCAATCTCCAGGACTGCGCCTTATTGTTGAAAAAGAGAGAGAAAGAATTGCGTTTAGACAAGCTTCTTACTCAGATGTTGTTGCCTCAGTTCATACAAGTGAAGAGAAAAATATTAATTTTGAAGCAAAATTAGAAACAGTTGATACAGTAAAAATTGCCTCTGGTAAGGATTTTGATTCTCTCACCGGGAAGCTCCTACACCCTAGTAAAGTAACATTAGTTGACCATGATAAAGCAAAGAACATAGCTAAAGAGGTAGAAAAAGAGCCTTGGGAAGTCCTTAGCGTAAGTGAAAAAGAGAAAAAGAACAGACCATCTCCCCCATTTATTACAAGTACTCTTCAACAAGAAGGGTCAAGAAAACTTCACCTTAGTGCAAAAGATACGATGAAAGTGGCCCAAAAATTGTATGAAAGTGGCCTCATTACCTACATGAGAACAGATAGTCCTTCATTATCACAAGAAGGGATTAAAGGAGCCAGAGATGCAGCAGGCTCATTATTTGGCCTAGAATACCTCTCTCCTTCTCCTCGAACCTATGTTGCAAAGAGCTCCTCTGCTCAAGAAGCTCACGAAGCAATTAGACCAGCTGGTGAAGCCTTTGTTCACCCAGATGATACAAACCTTCATGGAAAAGAATTAGCTTTGTATGACCTTATCTGGAAAAGAACCCTTGCCACCCAAATGGCAGATGCAATAAAAGCAACAACTTCGGTAAAATTCAAAGTTCTCAATTATACCTTCACCTCTAGTGGAAACAGAATCATATTTCCTGGCTTTATTAGGGTCTATGTTGAAGGAAGAGATGACCCTGAAGCAGCCCTTGAAGATATTGAAAAACTTCTTCCTCCAATCACAGAAGGGAGCACAGTTGAAGTTGTTGAAGCAAATGCTGTAGAACACGTGACAAAACCTTCTGCAAGATATACTGAAGCTACATTAGTCCAAGAACTTGAAAAACAAGGGATTGGAAGGCCTTCTACCTATGCTTCTATTATCGATAAATTGTTTGAAAAGAAATATGCTGTTAAAGAAAACAATGCCCTTATCCCAACCTTTATTGGTTTTGCTGTAATACAATTACTAGAGAAAAACTTTGACTCCTTAGTCGATTATAATTTCACAAGTAAAATGGAACAAGATTTAGATAGTATTGCTAGTGAAGAAGTAGACCAACTTAAATTCCTTTCCTCATTCTTTGAAGGAGAAAAAGGATTAGATCATATGGTCAAAGAGAAGATGGAGAGTGTAGATATTGGGGATGCTAAACAAATAGACCTCCCTCAGATAGATTCTAGCTATAAAATCTTAGTTGGAAAATTTGGTCCTTATATAAAAGTAGAAAATGGAAAGGAAGACCTTTCAGCTTCTATTCCACCTCATCTCTACCCAGGAACTATTACAAACGAAGATTTAGAAACAATTGTTAAAGAGAAAAAAGAGGGCCCTGATGTTATTGAACCTCTATTTCATCATCCAAAAACAAAAGCCCCTATCTACTTCTTAAAGGGAAGATTTGGCCCTTACTTCCAACTTGGAGAAAAGGGAGATAAAAATAACCCACCAAAGAATGCCTCTGTTCCAAAAGGAAAAGATGGAAGCGAAATGAGCTTAGAGGAAGTTCTTTTCATCCTCTCTTTACCTAAAGTATTAGGAGAAGACCCCCAAACAAAAGAGGAGATAAAGGTTGGAGTTGGCAAGTATGGTCCATATGTGGCTAAGGGTAAGAATTTTACTTCACTACCAAGTTTCGATGCCCTGTATACAGTTACATTAGAACAAGCCCTTAAAATTGCAGATGCTCCAAAACCAGGAAGAGATGGTAAAGGAAGTAGTAGTGAACCTATTAAATCCTTTGGAGAAGTTGATGGCAAGCTTCTCGCTGTCTTTAATGGGAGATTTGGATTCTATGGGAAATACGGTAAAGATAATTTTGCCCTAGAAAGTGCTATGAAGAAAGACATTTCTGAAGTAGAAGCTCTCACTAAAGAGAAAATGCTAGAACTGTTTAATAATTATACTCCGAAAGAAAAACCTAAGAAAAAAACAACGAAGAAGAAAAAGTAATTAATAGATTAAAAAAGAGGTTGTTCAATTACAGCCTCTTTTTCATCACTTTATAGCGAAAAGAGTTTAACTTTGACCCCAATGAGAGGAAATAGGTATGTTACCCATAACCC
>SABI01000597.1 GCA_009929055.1 Spirochaetia bacterium
GTAATATCCTTTCCTTGTCTCTTTACCTCTTGATTGAGAGCCTCTTGTATACTCTTAGCAGGTATTAGGTTCATTGCCTTAACATCTTCTTTTTCAAGGTGATTAGAGACGACGTAAATTCTCCCACTTTCCAAGACTCTTCCAAAAGCTGCAAAGTGACAACCGATTAGTTTATCGAGTTTATTGCCTTCAACAAGTTCAACTACCTTAGTGTAGGGTAGGTACCCTGTTTTTTTAAGAGTACGGAAATCTACATGCCACCCATCAGGACAAGTTGTGACCAAGATAACTGCTCCACCCTTTTTCATCACCATCTCAGCAGTACACACAGCTTTTGCAGCTTGCTGCATATCTAAATCATATGGGTAGGCTTCTACAACAACCACTTCTGAAGGAGGGATTGGAATACTGTAGGCTTTAAGGATATCTTTGCTCGCTTGATTAAATACTTTATTATGGTTTCCGCTATAGTAGTGAAGGACTTCTAGCCCTTCCATAATAACGTTGATAACAAAATCAAGTTTTGCAACCTCTCCAATATGATTCACTTCATCGCGAACTCTGTTTTTTGGTATGGCAAAAATCTTATCACTGTCAGTCGTCCATCCTAGCCAGTGAAGGTGAGAGATAATATCTTTACCCGATACCCCTGGAACGATAATTTTAGCTCCTCCTGAGAACCCTACAACTCTGTGGGGAGCAATTTGGCCAATCCCCATGATGAACTGTGCTTTTGTTACTAAACTGTTCACAGTAATTGGCTGGCCATCTAAAGTTGTCCCTATATGAGTAAGGTTTTCTTCATCATATGGGTCGTGATTGAGAACCTTACATCTATCTACCACATTTTCACCATAACGATCTATCATTTCTTGGTGAGTCATAGGACGGTGAAGACCCAATGCAATCAGTAGCGTTATGTTTTCAAGATGAACGCCATGGCGTTCAAAGATAGGTAAAACAGATGCGAGAATCTCTTTTTGAGGAGTAGGGCGTGCAATATCATCAACAATAATCAAAGCTGAGGTGATAGCACGTTTAGCTAATAATTCATCTAAAGACTTTGTCCCTAGAGGATCTAGGAGGGATTCTTCAATTGTATTGATTTTAATAGGAACTTCTAGACTTGGTCCATACACACATGAGTGTGTATATGGACTTAAGTCGAGAGTCTCTACCCATTCATAAGTTGAAACATATGTATTCATTTAATTATCACGTTACAGGTTAAACATCTTAGCTACATTACCACCCATTACCCCATCTCTAATGTGCTGAGGTAGGTCAAGTGCATCCATCAGTTTCGTGTATTCATCAACACACCCTTTTAT